>VXZL01000631.1 GCA_009845505.1 Candidatus Poribacteria bacterium
AAATAAAGGAGGAAGAAAAATGGCTATGCATATCACTGGTATGAAGCTTTTCTATAGTTTTCTGTGTCTGTTGGTTGTATTCATAGTTTCGACCTTCATTGGTGCTATACAAGCAGATGCCGCTGTTGATGAAAATACTGTCGCCGTCTGGCTTTTTGAAGAAGGTGCCGGGAACGTCGTGAAAGACGCTTCTGGCAACGGTCATGACGGCGAATTTGAAGGCAGTCCTAAATGGGTCAAAGGGAAATTTGGAACAGGACTTGAGTTCCCAGGCGATTCCAGTGGTTACGTCGTCGTGAATTCTACCAAGCAGCTGGAGTTAGAGGAACTCAGCATTGAAGCGTGGGTCAAAGTCGAAGAGTCCACAGGTAAATGGCAAGGAATGGTTTGCAAACAACAAGCGGGCTGTGGCAATCGTAACTACGGCATCTGGGTTCATGTTGATCAGAGTGTTCTGCACGCACAGATCGGGGCGAATGGGGCATGTGCCTTTAGTATTGATGGCACGACCGATATTACAGACGATAAGTGGCATCATCTCGCCTTTACTTTTGACGGCAAGATGGGACGGGTTTACGTTGATGGCGAATTGGAGAACGAGGCACCCAACGATGCTACATTCCAGAGCGCAGACCCAATTACTATTGGCGTGCCAAATCTTAATAACGCAAACGGGTTGAAGGGTATCATTGAAGAGATACGCATCTCCAATACCGCACGCACCGAGGAAGAAATCCAAGAAGCAATGAATGTCGGGTTAGCACAAATTCTCAGCATTGAACCCGGCGGCAAACTCTCAACACGTTGGGCATATCTTAAACACGTCCCATAGTTCAACTGGCTACCTGACAGATTCTGGACATTTAGATACACCAACGCCACTGTAGGGGTAGATCTCGTGCCTACCCCATAAAAATAAAAAAAGATGACAATCTCAGTCACCATACACAAAAGGAGCACAGATTGAAAAAATTATCGTCCGCATCTTTACTGCTTTTTTGCCTCACCCTACTCGCCTGCGGAACAGTTAACCTTGGCACCGAACAAGATATTCAGACAGCAACGTTAAAAAATGTTGATGGTGCCGCGGTCCAAGGACTCCCCACGGCGATACCAGAAGCGGTTGGTGTTTCTACCAAACGCCTAAAGCGCATCCGCTCTCTTCTGCAAGGGTACGTCAATTCAGGACAACTACCCGGATTCCTAACAGTCGTAGCGAGGCAAGGAAAAATCGTCCATTTTGAGACCATCGGCATGCAAGATGTTGAGAACAACAAACCTGTTGAACCGGATACCATCTTTCGCATTTATTCCATGTCGAAACCGATTACCAGTGTCGCTGTGATGATGCTCTATGAGGAGGGGCATTTTCAACTCGGCACACCCGTCTCCAAGTTCATCCCTGAATTTGAAAATATGAAGGTCTACAACGAAGATCAGACAGAAGTTTTGGATGCAAAGAAAAAGATAACTATCAAGCACCTCCTCATGCATACCGCCGGATTCACTTACGGGTGGGGCAAAAAACCGGTTGATGAACGCTATAAGGAACTGAAAATTTTTGATACCGTCATGGATTTGACACCGAGTGAAAAACTCGCCAATATGGTGGAAAAACTCAGCACTATCCCTCTCGTTCACGAACCGGGAGAGAAGTGGACCTACGGAGTCTCTACTGATGTACTCGGCTATTTTGTAGAGGTTGTATCCGGTATGCCGTTTGAAGAATTCCTCCAAACCCGACTCTTTGGACCCCTCGGTATGGTAGACACCGGGTTTTCAGTCCCACGAGAGAAACAGGACCGGTTCGCAGCTTTGTATAGACCTAACAAAAAAAATGGTATGGAACGAATAGAAGATAGAGGCACCCGACTCGCGAACGGTGAAATCAATTTTTTCCCGTCAGGCGGTGGCGGTCTCGCCTCAACGGCTGCAGATTATATGCGGTTTTCTCAGATGTTGCTCAACGGTGGTGAACTCGACGGTGTCCGCATATTAGGAAAGAAAACCGTTGAACTGATGCGCTATCCGCATCACGATAATTGGTTTGGACTCGGTTTCGCTGTTGTTACAGATGAGGAACCCCCTAACATTCTTGAATCCGTCGGGAACTTCAGTTGGGGCGGTGCTGCCGCAACTACTTTCTGGATTGACCCGGAGGAAGAATTGATTGGCTTGCTCATGACGCAACTTCTCAATAACCGCTACCCTTTCCAGCAACAATTTAAAGTCCTAACCTATCAGGCACTTACAGAATAACATGGGAGACCTGAATGGCAATATATGATGGACTGCCGCGAGCAGTCCCTGAAGATATGGGCATGTCAACATCGCGATTAGCGCGTATGACACCCGTCATGCAAGGCTATGTTGACAATGGGAAAATCCCTTCCGCATTGACGATGATAGCACGCGGTGGCAGGCTCGTCCATTTTGAAAAGTTTGGTATGCAGGATATCGCCGCCGCCAAACCGATAGAATTTGACACCGTCTTTCGCCTCTACTCAATGACGAAGCCGATTACGAGCATCGCTGTGATGATGCTCTACGAAGAAGGGCATTTTCAACTCACCACGCCTGTTTCCGAATTTGTGCCGTTTTTCAAAGATATGAAGGTTTACACGAAAGATGGCAAGGATATTGTAGACGCAGAACGCGAGGTGACAATAAAACATTTACTGACACATACCACTGGACTCATCTATGATAGCAATAAGGATGATCACCCGATTGATCAGCAATATGAAGATGCCGATCTCTACGGGGGTGACCTCGCGAACATGATAGAAAAACTCGGAAGTATCCCTCTTATTCACCAGCCAGGGAGCGCGTGGAAATATGGGATGTCTACCGATGTCCTCGGCTACCTTGTACAGATCGTATCGGGTATACCCTTTGCGACGTTTTTAAAAACCCGTATTTTTGATCCATTGGGTATGCAAGACACCGGTTTCTCCGTGCGTGTTGAAGATGCTGACCGATACTCAAAAATATATGATTACGTGAAGGGTAGTGGTCTTAAGCAAATTGAGAAGGTCCATGCTGCAACTGGACCCTTGAGTTTTTTCCACTCTGGTGGCGGAGGGCTACAATCGACCGCTGCGGATTATCTCCGGTTCTGTCAAATGGTCCTCAACGACGGTGAACTCGATGGCGTGCGGCTCATCGGACGAAAAACCGCCGAACTCATTAAGATGAGCCATGTTCCACCCGATTGGTTAGCACCGGAGAGAACAGGGACCGGTTTCGGACTCGGATTCTCGGTTATTACAGATGTCGCTGACACAAGTAGTCTCGGTTCCGTAGGCACTTGCAGTTGGGGAGGCATGGCAAGCACCACATTTTGGATTGATCCCGTGGAAGAATTAATCGCCATTCTGATGACGCAAGTGGTTAATGTCGATTGTCCATTCCATGCCCAATTCCGTACGTTAACCTATCAAGCCCTCACGGAATAATAGTTATCGGCTGTCGGTTTTCGGTATATGGCAGACACCCGTCATGTGTTTGTCACAAGGTCTCTTTGCTGACTGCTGACCGCTGAAAGCGAAGCGACCTGACCGCTGACCGCTAATATAGGAGATTTTAATGACATTATACGAAGGATTACCGCGCGCCGTGCCTGAAGATGTAGGCATGTCAACATCGCGATTCGGACGCATCGCACCCGTCATGCAAGGCTATGTTGACGATGGAAAAATCCCCGGCGCACTAACAATGATAGCTCGCGAAGGCAGGCTCGTCCATTTTGAAAAATTTGGCACCCAGGATGTCGCGTCTGCCAAACCCATAGAATTCGATACCATCTTCCGTATCTACTCAATGACGAAGCCGATTACGAGTATTGCTGTCATGATGCTCTACGAAGAAGGACGTTTTCAACTCGGCACACCCGTCTCCGAATTTATCCCCGCTTTCAAAGATATGCAGGTCTACACGGAAAACGGTCAGGAGATCGTTGACGCAGAAACCACAATGACAATAAAGCATCTGCTCACACACACCTCTGGACTTATCTATGGCGGAGACGGGGAGCATCCAATTAATCAGCGGTATAGAGACGCGAATTACTACCGCGGCGATCTCGCATACATGGCGCAAGAACTTGGAAAAATCCCACTTTATTGTCATCCGGGTAGCGCGTGGAATTACGGTATGTCTACTGACGTACTCGGCTATCTCGTAGAAGTCGTATCGGGTATGTCGTTTGCGGAATTTTTGGAAACCCGAATTTTCAATCCTTTGGGTATGAACGATACCGCTTTCTCGGTGCCGGACGAGAAAGCCGATAGATACATGACGCTATATGAACCTGCAGAAGATGGTGGCATTCAGGTGATTGAGAATGCGCCGGTCTCAAGCGGACCCCTCAGCTTTTTCCACTCCGGTGGTGCCGGACTGCAGTCAACCGCTGCGGATTATCTCCGTTTTTGTCAGATGTTACTCAACGATGGCGAACTCGACGGCGAGCGGCTCCTTGGCAGAAAAACCGTCGAACTCATCAGAGTGAATCATATCTCTGACGAGTGGCAACCCCTTGAGAGAACGGGCTGCGGTTTCGGACTCGGATTCGCTGTTGTCACGGATGTTGCTGACACGCACAGTCTCGGTTCCTTAGGTACCTACAGCTGGGGCGGCCTCGCAAGCACAACCTTCTGGATTGATCCTGTCGAAGCGTTAATCGGCATTCTGATGACGCAATTGATTGGCGATTCGCCATTCCACGCCCAATTCCGAGTGCTAACTTATCAGGCAATTGTTGATTAAATCTCTGCAACAGCGTTTCTGGATTGTTTTGTAGGTTGGGTTGAACGGTAGTGAAACCCAACACTTCCATAAAATTTAGGATGGGACTTACGCAGAGTTCTCTTTTGGAGCATAACCTTTGTAGGGGTTGGTTTTCCCAACCCATGCCATCCAAACGTCTGTGTTCGTCCAAGAATCTCTATCTAACAGAATGCCGGACGGTCAAAATTGCGTCTGTTCTATAAGAAATAAAAAACGATGAACCTCCTCCAACTCGAAAATGTTCATAAGAAATTCGGCGATTTCACAGCCGTATCAGATATCTCCTTCAGTATTCAGAAAGGAAGTATATACGGACTCTTGGGCCCCAACGGTGCTGGAAAGACGACGACGCTCCGTATGATAATGGACATTATCGCCCCAGATACCGGCACTATTACCTTCAGTGGCAACCGACATGTCCGAGATTTCTTGGACCAGATTGGGTATCTCCCTGAAGAGCGCGGCTTGTATCGGAAAATGAAAGTTCGCGATGTCATCCTCTTTATTGCTGAATTGAAAGGTTTACGTAGACAGCAAGCACTTGAAGAGATTGAACGTTGGTTGGAAAAAATGCAACTCTCGGAATGGGAAAACAAGCGCATTGATGAACTCTCGAAGGGAATGGCACAGAAAATTCAGTTCATTACAACGGTCATCCACAAACCCGAGCTGATTATCCTTGATGAACCCTTTTCCGGACTGGACCCAATTAACATGACCCTCCTCAAAGATTTGATGCTTGAACTCCGTGATGACGGCAGTACAATTATCTTTTCTACCCATGTCATGGAACAGGTCGAAAAACTATGTGAGCGTATCTGCCTCATTCATCAAGGCACAGTATTGATTGAAGATGATCTTCGGACTGTGAAACGCGCTTTCGGCAAAAACTCTGTTGAAATTGAATACATGGGCAGCCTTGAACCGATTCGCGATTCCGATTGGATTCAGGGGTTCAACGATTTCGGACAGTACGCCGAAATCAAACTGAGGTCTCCAGAGGATTATCGTCCACTTCTCCAAGAACTCGTTGAAAAAGGGATTGATGTGACGCGATTTGAATTAGTAGAGCCGACCCTGCACGAGATTTTCGTCCAGAGTGTTGAGGCACAGGGAGGGACGGTGCAAGATGCCGAATAAAATCGTTACCGTCATCAAACGTGAATACATGACGCGCGTTAAATCTAAAGGATTTATGGTCTCTTTATTTCTCATGCCAGTGTTGATGTGTGGTTTGATGTTATTATCGGGTTTTTTCGCAATCATGGAAGACAAAACCGCAGAGATGAGAAAACTCGCAGTTATTGACGAGACGGGTGAAATCTTTGCACAAATGCAAGCCGCCATCACCGGGTCCCCCGCCTTTCAACATAAGGGCGAACTCGTCTATGAATTCGTTGAGGAATCTGCTGCTACGGAGGCATCGGAGACCACACTCCGGGAACGTGTGACCTCCAAGGATCTCTACGCCTATCTTGCAATTCCGAAAGACGTTTTCGCAAACGGAGAGGTCCGTTTTTACGCCAGAACAGCAACGAATTTTGAGGTGCAACGGGCAGTCCGCCGCATGATTTCCGATATTGTCCGCGACACGCGGTTTGCAGAGAGTGGTTATTCTCAGCATGAAGTCAGTCAACTTATGCGTTCTGTCAAGTTCAACGCTTACGCCGTTAAAAGTAGTAAGGGAGACACTGGCAGCACAGAAGTTGAAAGCCCGATAGAGACAGGCGCGCGGCTCGGACTCGGATATATTCTTGTTTTTGTGCTTTACATGTTCGTCATCATCTACGCAAACTCCATCATGCGGAGTGTGCTTGAAGAAAAAACAACCCGAATTGTCGAAGTGATTGTTTCATCAATAAAACCGTATCAATTGTTACTCGGCAAACTTGTCGGAGTCTGCTCCGTCTGTTTGACGATGTTCGCTATCTGGGTCCTGTTTGGTGTGTTATTGGTTATGAACATAGAACCGCTGCTGGGTATCTTTAGTATTGATGGGCTTCCAATACAACTCATCCAAGTTATTGAAACCATCAAAGCGAGTAGTGCTGGTGTGCTTACCTATTTTTTCATCTATTTTATTATCGGTTTCTTTATGTATTCAACGCTTTATGCGGTTGTCGGCGCGATTTGTGGCAGTGAAGAAGAGGCACAACAGACAGGCGCACCCCTCACTGTACTCATTGTTGTGCCATTTATCCTGATGTTTCAATTATTTAGAATCCCCGATTCAACAATTAGTGTGCTCCTCTCACATGTGCCATTTTTCTCACCCATACTTATGTTCATGCGCATCAACGTGCTAATGCCACCTTTATGGGAAATTCTACTCAACATCTTCGTGGTGTGCGCAACTGTCTTGCTTGTCACGCTTATAAGCGGGAAAATCTATCGCGTTGGGATTCTGATGTATGGCAAACGTCCGACCTTAGCACAATTGTGGCAATGGGCCCGTTATTAACGAAACGCGCTCCGTAGGGGCAGCCCTTGTGACTGCACAGTTGAGGGGCTGCCCAGTTGAGTTTATGGCTCCCCAACCCAGCGAATACATTGGAGGTAATTATCGTGAAAATCGCAGTTGTAACCGGCGAACACGGGTTTGAAGAAAAAGAATTTGATGCCGTGTTTGAGAGTATGGACGGAATCCAATTCGTCCGAGAGGATCTCGACGATTTTGTAAAAGACCCAAACCAGAAGGATTACGACACCGTTGTTTTTTACAACTTCCACCGTCCCTATCCTACAGATCCACAGGCCCGCGCCATCCTCGACATAACCGAACGCGGACAGGGAATCGTTATCTTACATCACGCCATTCTCGCCTTTCCAGAGTGGGATGCCTATTCTGATATGTGTGGAATTCACGACCGGGATTTCGGGTGGCATCCGCGGCAGACACTCCACGTCCAGGTCGCTGATGCAAACCACCCGATTACCGAAGGACTGACGGATTGGGAGATGGGGGACGAAACCTATACGATGAAATCCCCTGGAGACGATAGTTCGCACCTCCTAACAGTCGAGCATCCGAACAGCATGAATGTCCTCGGTTGGGCGCGTGCGTACGGCAATTCTCGCATCTTCTGTCTTCAGAGTGGGCACGACGATGTCACTTTTTCTAACCCAAGCTTCCGAGAGGTGCTCCGCCGTGGCATTCAGTGGTGTGCTAATGCATAATGGAGGAAACAGGAGTGGAAACCCAGCCCAAAGTATGTATAAAAAGAGAGCTTCATCGGTCCAGATGGACTTGGGGACCGACGTTCCATATCGGAATAACAGGTCTTCTTCTCTTACTTTCGACAATATTCACAAACGCAGATAAGGGGAAAGCGATGGCGCAAACACGGTACGCAGTCAATGGAAGAATAGTTGATGCCCTTGAGTCAAAATACGACGTTTACACCCTACACCAAGAAGGAAAAGCCGTTGCTGAGATCGTGCCAGCACTCGGAAATAACTGCTACGTCTTTAAAGTGGCGGATGGAGAGATGTGGATTAACCTGATAGACCCACCACCTGATCTCGCTACACTGGAGGAACGTCCAACTGCTTACGGGAACCCGATTCTGTTTCCGTTTCCAAATCGAATCCGCAACGGTAGATGGCAATTTGAGGGTGAAACCTATCAGTTTGACAAAGCACCTGAGGCGCCAACAACAATCCACGGCTTGTTGCTAAATCAACCGTATCAGGTCGATAAACACGCCGCTGACGAAAACGGGGCAACGTTAGTCTGTTCGCTCAATTCCGAACATTTTCCAGATGTTATCCGTCAGTATCCGTTCCCTTTCACAATTGAGATTACCTATACCCTCAAAGACGCAGTACTAACGATGGGGATTTCCATCAAAAACACTGGTGACCGAAATATGCCAATAGGATTCGGTATCCACCCCTATTTTAGTACGAACTTAACCGGATCAGCCGATGCGTCACAAGCACTGATTACTGTCTCCGCCGCGAAGTATTGGGAATTGGACGATGTCCTCGTCCCAACCGGTCAACAGAACGATGTCACAGGCACGCTGGATCTACGCAACGGACAGCCGTTTGGAGAACTAAAGCTCGATCATGTCTTTACGGACGTAAAACTTGTTAACGATGTAAGTCGATGCCTTATTGAGAATAAAGACACTGGACACACCATGGTGATGGAGTCAGACGCGATATTCAGAGAACTCGTCGTCTACACACCACCCGGTAGAGATGCTATCTGTTTTGAACCTTACACGTGTCCAACGGATGCCATCAATTTAGAGGCGAGAGATATTCCGGCAGGCGTGATCGTGCTTGCACCAAATGAAACCTTCTCTGGAACCGTCCGCTTTATGTTAAAGTAGTAGGCAGACTCCGCTCTGCTGTCTATATGCTTCTGCCATGAGAATTATCGTCCTATTACTTTTACCAACTCTGCTCACGTTTACAGAGCCGTGTTTGGCAATCCGTCAAGGCACAGCCACCACCGAGCTCTTTATCAGACGCTATACGCAGTCCGGTGACTTTGAGAGACTCGCCCGCTGGCACGCAGCCGCCGCCGAATGCCTTAAGCACATTTCTGTTCCGATGAACGAGATTGCGTACGACTACTACAAGCGAAATGGATACGAAAAGTGGGCAGCGCGGGCGAAAAAGGAAGCACAGGAAATTCAGAAACAGTTTCAGTTTCACCGCACACGCGCCCAAATCGCGAGGCAGAAGCTTGTAGAAGAGACTCGCAACTCCGACTCCCATTCGGTGCTGGATACGGAATCCGAAAATATCAAAAAATTCATCACAACATGGCTCCCTCACTATCCCGATCGATTCTACGAGTTTGGTATCTATCCGACCTTTTTCAGAAAACAACGGGAATTAGTGGAGCAGAGAAGCGATTATGTAAAAGTACTTCAACTTGAAGCGGACGCAGCGGAGATGTGTGCGGCACAATATGAACGAATTCCAGTTGCTTACGGACTTAAAAACTACGAGAAACATCGAGACGCGTATCGTCAATACGCTGCGTATCTCCGAAGCCTCGCACAGCAAGATCCTAAGGCATTGCCATCACTGGTAGACCAAGGCAAACGGATAGCGGATTCGCTCGCAATTCAGGATGACCCCTCTCCGCAAAAAGCAGAAGTCGTCCTTCAAATCGCGAAGTCGGATGCCCGAGTCAAAGTCGTTTTGGCAGGTCAGCGTGCTGTTCATTCTCATGCAACCTTTCAAGGATTCGCGTGGATAGTCCATTTCTCTAATCACAGTCGAGGGAATATCGCAGTCGCAATCGTTGATGGAAAAACTGCCAAAGTATTGGAGGTATTTTAACCAGATAACCCATTTTTGAGTTGACCCTAACTTCCAAGTATGAAACAATGGATGTCGGTTAAACTTTTTACACTCGTTAGGTCAGCAGACTTATCTCGAAGCAGTTTTTAAGGTATTAATTTTTAATTACGACTTACGCAGAATGCTCTTTTGTAGCATAACCTGTTAGGTTGTGCCACCAGAATACTTGTGTTTTTCAGGGGTCTCCATCTCACAGAGCGGGCTATGGTCAAAATTGCGTAAATCCTGTTAATAATAACGTATCTAATTAGCCGTGGAAACGTTTTTATTTTCTGTGACCTATTTAAGTTTTGTTTTATGG
>VXZL01000065.1 GCA_009845505.1 Candidatus Poribacteria bacterium
GATTTTGCAAGTTAGAAATGCTATTGCCCAACTGGTTCCATTTGGGTGGGTTACTGGCATTAAAAATTAGAGTCCCTTGAGTTTCCAAACCCTCGTCATCCATTGAAAACGCGCCGTCAAATTCGATTTCCAAACTTTCCACGGCACTTGGATCAAACTCCCCTAAGTCATTTATTGATATGGCGACTTCACCTGTCAGGCTTGGAAAAATATCGTCTTCCAGATTCAAGTTCAGAAGCCCTTCAAAAAAAGATATCCCCGCATAAACATCGTCATCTGCCTCTTCAGCGATGAATTTGCTAATGCCTTGCCAAAGGACTTCAGAAACCACCGGTGCGATAGCGATGAACAGATCTTTGTCTGGGGACACGGCTTTGACCGTTTTGAAACGATTTTCGCCTTTCAAAAGGCGACCAGAATTGGGAGCCAACTGATAGAACCGTTCAATAGCGTGCTGCGTAAATGGTCCGTGCATGGTGAAGAACTCGCCGGTTTCTAACAGGTTGAATTCCCCCAACAGCACCTCAAAGATGTCAAGTTGGTCCAATGTCCTTATGAGTTTCTCTAAATCATTGAGATCTTCTTTTTCTGCATCTACCGGAAAACTTTTGAGCGTGTGCTGAACGTTGCAGAAAAGGGAAACCTGCCCAGAACCTACCGCTTTGGATATTTTGGCATAGTGCCTATTTTTCGAGATGGAAGGTACTTTCTTTCGGAAGGTATCCATCAGTTTCTCGAAAGCATTCTCACCCACGCCAAGGACGAGAAACTCATCGACAAACCCATACTTCGCCACGTACTGCTGGTTCACTGTCATCATGTTGTAGGGGGCCCGTTGGTATTCGCCAGCGTCTACGTGAAAAGTATTTGTATCGGACATCCCGATGAGTCCTTCTACAATTTTAGTGAACCGTTGGAGTTCGCTGAGATTCCCGCCTGAGTGGACGATCAGCCCCATTTCTGGCGTGTTTTCTGCGTTTGACCATACTGCAAACGCCGTACGGTAACCGACTGTTTCAATTACACTTAGTAGGTCGGTGCCGAGGAATCCCTGGACCATCGCAATCCCTTGCTGCATTTCTTGCCAGTCGGGTGTGTTCGGTAATAGCGCAAGTGCTTTTTCCCAACTCTTAGAAGTTTCAATCTCACCGTAGATCTCATCTATGTCTTGGAGTTTTACGTAAAGGAGACTCTCCTGTGGTATGAAATTTTCGACCTTTGCTGCGTCCGCAAAAGAAACGGTGAGTAGTAATAAAGATAGATAGCACGTTAAAAATCTTGCCTTCATTAGAAACCTCCATTTCTATGGAATCCGAATATCGTCAACGAGTGCTTGCACCTCATCCGGTGGTGGCGAAGTTAGAGTAGACACGCTGAGGGAAACAATAAAGTTTAGCACCATACCGAGGGTGCCAATACCTTCCGGTGAAATTCCCCATAGCCAGTGGTCCGGTGTATTGAGTTCCGGGCTGATAAATTTGAAATAGATGATATACGCCGCTGTGAAGGTAATACCCGCGATCATGCCACTAATTGCCCCTTCCTTGTTCATGCGCTTGGAGAAAATCCCCATCACAATCGCGGGGAAAAATGAACTCGCCGCGAGACCAAATGCGAAAGCAACGACTTGTCCCACAAACCCGGGCGGGTTTATCCCGAAATAACCCGCAATGCAGACGGCGACCCCCGCTGCAATACGTGCGGCGTTCAGTTCCTGTTTTTCCTGTAGGGTCGGCATAATCGCGCCCTTAAGGAGATCGTGCGCAATCGCCGTTGAGATAACCAAGAGTAAACCGGCTGCGGTTGAGAGGGCAGCGGCTAAGCCACCGGCGGCGACCAACCCTACGACCCAGTTCGGAAGTTTTGCGATTTCAGGGTTCGCCAATACCATAATGTCTCGATCAATCGTTAACTCGTTGGGTGTATCTGATTTTGGACCCCGGTATTGTATTGCACCATCCTCGTTTTTGTCCTCAAACTTAATCAGACCTGTCTCTTCCCAATTTTTAAACCACGATGGAACATCCTCGTATCGAATATCTGTGAGTTCGCCGTTCTGTTCATATCTAACGGTTTTGAGTAAATTCGTTCGAGCAAATGCCGCGACGGCGGGTGCTGTCGTGTAAAGGATCGCGATGAACAGTAAAGCCCAACCCGCGGAGATCCGCGCTTCAGACGCTTTTCGCACGGTATAGAATCGAATAATCACGTGAGGGAGTCCAGCCGTTCCCAACATCAGTGCTGCTGTGATAAAAAAGACATCAATCGTGCTTTTACTGCCATCTGTATAGAGATTAAATCCCAACTCTTCGTTCAAGCCGTTGAGTCGGTCGAGGAGATAGAGTCCTGATCCATCTGCTACCTTGCCCATCAATCCTAACTGGGGGATAGCGTTACCCGTAATCAGGATAGAGATAAAAATCGCAGGGACAAGAAATGCGAAAATCAGCACACAATACTGCGCGACTTGTGTATATGTAATGCCTTTCATACCACCGAGCACGGCGTAAAAGAACACAATTCCCATGCCGATGAAGACCCCGATTTCGATGTTGACGTTCAGGAATCGGGAAAAGACAATACCGACACCGCGCATCTGTCCTGCAACGTACGTAAACGAGACGAAAACGGCGCACACCACAGCGACAATCCGTGCGACTTGCGAATAATATCGGTCCCCCACGAAATCAGGAACCGTATATTTACCGAATTTACGGAGGTAGGGTGCCAAGAGCAACGCCAACAACACATAGCCACCTGTCCATCCGAGTAGATAGACGGAACCGTCGCGTCCCATAAACGAGATAAGACCTGCCATGGAGATGAAAGACGCTGCACTCATCCAATCCGCTGCCGTTGCCATTCCGTTGACGAGGGGATGCACGTTGCTGCCAGCAACGTAAAAATCACCAGTCGAACGCGCTTTCGACCAGAGAGCCACGCCGATATATAATGCGAAGGAGAGTCCGACCATTACAAATGTCCATGCTTGTACGTTCATGATGATTCGGTCTCCCCTGTTTCTGTGTCTGTCCGATATTTTTTCTCTAAGCGGTTCATCAACCACGCGTAGACGAAGATGAGTTCGACGAAAATCCAGATAGATGCCTGTTGCGCGAAATAGAAGCCGAGTCGATACCCTCCGAACTGAATCTTATCGAGTTGCTCTACGAATACGATTGAGCATAGGTACGAGGTGATGAACCAGATACTCAATAGAATCGCAAGATATTGCAAGTTCTTCCGCCAATATGCCTTATTTTTTTCTGATGTATCCATAAATTGTCCTCCAATAGTTAGCGCGTCATGATATTACATAGTATCAGGAATTTCCGTCTCTGTCAATAGTTCTCAGGAAACATCAATCGCTCGACATGCTCTATCAGGATGTGCAATACCTTAATGTGGATTTCTTGGATGCGGTCTGCAGTATTGCCGGGGGCAATGAGGTAAATATCGCAGTGGTGTTTGAGTTCGCCGCCATTTCTACCGAGTAATCCAAACACTTGTATTCCGCGCTGCTTTGCTGTCTCGGCTGCCCGAATAACATTCGCGGAATTTCCGCTTGTTGAGAGGACTATCAGTAAATCACCGGGGTGTCCGAGTGCCGATAGTGGACGTGCGAAGACCTCTGTGAACCCAAAGTCGTTCGCTGTACAGGTGATATGTCCGGCATCACTGAGGGCAATTGCTGGCAGCGGTCTCCGATTGTCTCGAAATTTCCCAGTGCATTCTTCAGCGAAGTGCATCGCGTCACACAGGCTTCCGCCATTTCCGCACGTGAAGATTTTACCTTGCCGTTCAAATACGTCTTGCATCATTTCTGCTGTCTTCGCGATGGTTGCAATATTTTCAGGGTTTTGTATAAACCGATTCAGCACTTCCTGTGCTTCCAACAACGCATCGCGGATGGTATCCAAAATGTCCATTGTATTATAGTGTTCTGTCAACTTTCAAATGATGGGAAACCCCAGTTCGTAGTAGTGCGATTTATCGCACGTCAGAAACGGGCAATGAATTGCCCTACTACGAACGACCTATCAGTTTAGACTGGACAGACTAATAGGTTGTTGGTTAATAGTTATTGGTTGTTAGTTAAGAGGGTTAATCAACAATATGGATGCCTTATGGCATTCACGGGGTAACAATTCAAGCCGCTTGGAAGAACCTGGCGGCTATTTATGGAGATTGTAAATGCCCTGCTAAATTCGGAAAATTTCGCCTAATTTCCCGCCAAGGACGCGTCCGGCACCCAACAGACAGGCGATTAAAATTAACATACCTACTACGCCAAGCGCGCTTGCTGTATAGGGTCCGTGATCGGGACGTTGTGAGAGTGCCCAAATCGCTTTTGTAATCGGATAGTGTTGATCTTTCATCGCCAAGATTAAGCTATCACTCACTTCGAGCATGGAGAACGAGAACACAAGAATCGCGCCCGCGAGGATGTTCGCGATAACAAGGGGTAAGGTAATTTTATACAACGTCCGGATCGGGGTCGCTCCCATATTTTGCGATGCTTCTTCGTACGTCACGCTTGTCTGCTGGAGTCCCGCGTAGATGGAACGCAGCATATACGGCAATCTCCGCACCGCATAACTGATGATTAAAAGGAAGGTTGGGTTCTGTCGAGGATCAATCACAGAGATGAGACCCTCAGGTAGATGCCTTAGGAGAAGGGTCGTGTCCGCGAAACTCCCAAGATAACCGAATGCAATTGCAACCCCCGGTAAAGCCAACGGCAACATCGCAACCGCATCCAACAAATTTTGGAACGGCAGACGTTTTCGAGTCAATAGATACGACACCACAACGCCAACGATAAGTGCCAGCAGTGTACTGAAAATGCTGTATTTTAGACTGTTAAAAATACTCGGTAAGGTGTCTGAATGCGTGAAGGTCTCCACGTAGTGTGCAAACGTCCAGGATTTCGGGAGTACACTCAACCGCCATTGGCTCACGTCCGGCGTTAAGGAGACCATAATAACACTGATATGGGGTAACAACGCCATGAGCGTCAGTCCGCCGATAAAGAGGTAGATGACCAGGCGCATGCTCCAGTTCGCATTAACTTCACGAGAAGTCACGTGTCCTCTCCCCAGCATTTCATAATGTTTGCTTCCTGTCCACCGCTTGGAAACGTAAAAAGCCAATGCCGTCAGTACAATGATGAGAACGACAAGGGCATAACCCATCGGGTTCACATTCGCTTCCGTCACTTGACGGAAAATTCTTACCGCGACAACTTCATTGTAGTCAAAAATCAGAGGCGTACCCAGATCCGTAAACGCCCAAATGAAGACGAGAATCGCACCCGCGAAGTAGCCGGGCATCATGAGGGGGAGTGTTATCTGACGGAAGACTTGGAAGCGCGATGCCCCCATATTTTCTGCGGCTTCCTCCAGACTCGGATCTACGTTTGCCAATGCTGCGACGATGTTAAGATACATGATCGGATAGAGGTGTAGTGTTGACAACATTACCACACCCCAGAAGCCGCCACGGAACCAGTCGATGGTTTGGGTTATATCAATCAGATTCAGTTTCACGAGGAGCATATTGACGCTCCCGTATAAGCCGAAGAACTGTTGCATTCCGATCGCACCCACGAAAGGCGGCATAATCATTGGAATCAGGATGACGGCACGTAAGGTATCACGCCCAGGGTATCGAAACCGCGTCAAAAAATACGCCAGTGGCAGACTCACAACACTTGTTATCAGTGTAACCATTACACCGATTTTGAAACTATTGATAACCAATTCTCGAATATTCGGATCGGTTACCATCAATTTGAAGTATGTGAGGTTGAATTTGTTTTCAATCCAGAACGCTTCTTTAAAAACATAGAGGAGGGGGTATATGAGGAAGACGACAAAAAACAGCGTTGTTAATCCCAAGACCAGCGTAATTGAGGGTGTTAAGTCGTATTGTCGTCTGAGCCTGTCGATGAAAGACAGCTTGTTTTGCGGGTTCTGTTCTGCCTCTTGGCGATTCAGCATCTTCTTCTCCAACCTTTGTACCATAAAGTGTTAGTTTGTGGCATTCGGGTATAACCTATAAGCGACTTCAACCTTTAAATCCAACTCACGTTTAATTATACCCTATACACCGCTGAATTGTATACATTTTTTCTCAAACAACCTCGATCCTTAATTGGTAGTGGGATTTCTAACCGCACCGGTTCTCTATAACCGACAATTGGAAATCAATTCCTTTTGACCTCTAAACGCAATTCATGCTATACTTTAACGTGAGTTTGATAAAAATGGGTGTCGGGTTTCGCTATCGCTATTGCGGCAGAAAATGCCTTGAAAACCAGCATATTTGTGTAAAGTATACGATTTTTAGGGTATATTCACCGCTCAACCCGACCTACATACCTATTTTCAAGTTCACGTTACTTTAGCAATATCTACAACACGGAATCGTAGAATCCTTTATGGCAACAGTAAAACTCGAAAACATTACAAAGCGGTTCGGCGATCTCATCGCTCTTGACGACATCACCCTTGATATCCGAGATGAAGAATTCTTTGTGCTTCTCGGACAAACGGGCGCAGGAAAAACAACGACGCTCCGCTGTATCGCTGGATTGGACAAACCCGAAGAAGGCACGATCTATCTGGACGATGTGAGTGTCAACGATAAAACCCCTGCGGAACGCGATGTCGCTTTCGTTTTCCAATCGCATATTCTCTATCCACACCTGAGTGTTTACGAGAACATGGCATTCCCACTACATCCGAGAAAGCTTTCCAGTGAGGAGATTGATCGACGCGTCAGAGACATCGCACAGATGCTTCATATTGAGCATCTGCTCATGCGTACACCGAATCAGTTAAGCGGTGGCGAAACACAACGGGTCGGACTTGGGAGGGCGATGGTCCGTCGTCCGCAAGTGTTCCTCATGGACGAGCCTATCTCCAACCTCGATGCGAAACTTCGGACGGAAATGCGCGCTGAAATCCGTTGGCGGCAACGCGACCTCGGCACGACCACCTTCTATGTGACGCACGATCAAGTTGAAGCCATGTCAATGGCGGATCGGATTGCGATCCTTGAGGCAGGCAAAATTCAGCAGCTCGGAACACCCGCTGACATCTACAATCATCCCGCGAATCTCTTTGTCGCTGGCTTCGTCGGCAACCCAAGCATGAACTGCATCCCGTCTGACATCTCCACTGATAGCGGCGAACTTCGCTTGACTTTGGTAAGCAACGTAGGTGGCAATTCGATAACAATTCAGGATGAAAAGATTACAAAAGCCCTGAACAATACCAATCCAGACCGAGATGTTGTCTTCGGCGTGCATCCTGAAGATGTTATTGTGAGCCATCAATCCGTCTCGAACGCATTTCAGGCTGAAGTCTATAGTGTTGAACCGCTTGGCGCGGAAACAATCGTCGAAGTGACGCTCGGCGCGGATGCAACGGGTTCGCATACGATTCTTAAGGCATGCACAACCCCCAACTTTGAAGCCGAAATCGGACAACATCTGTACGTCACATTCGTCGCGGATCGGATGCATTTTTTCGATAAAGCCACAGGTAAAGCTTTCTTGTAGGACGGGCAAGTGCATAAGCACTTGATACCGTTGATTATTTGTAATCCTAACTCCTTAACGATTATGAACTGGCGACTCAAACTCTTTACCCTCATCCCGAATTTTCTGAAACGTATCGGATGTCAAATGCTACGTCGCTTCGGATATGACCCCGATGCATGGCTGGAAAATTTTCTCAGAGAACACAAAGGAGATTAATACGTGAAAGGCGGAGATATTCTCATTGAATGTTTGAAAGCGCAAGGGGTCTCAGCAGTTTTCGGAATGCCCGGCACACAGAATATCCAAATCTACGATGCCTTGCTGCGACGCGGGAACGGTGTGATTGACCACTATCTCGTCCGGCATGAGTACGCTGCAACGCAGATGGCGGACGGTTTCGCTCGCGCGACAGGCGAGGTTGGAGTCGCTATCACGGTGCCTGGACCGGGTGCCAGCAACGCATCGACCGGAATTTTAGAGGCGTTCACTGACTGCGCACCTGTCTTGTTGATTACGGGACAGAGCGATTCCAGTCTCTATAGTAAACATCCGAGTAAGATGTTCCACGGCTTAGATCAGATGCACTTTTTTGAGTCGATCACCAAATACTGCGCCATCGCCCACACTGTCGCCGAGATTCCTGTCGTTGTTGAAAACGCCTTTAAAGCAATGCGGAACGGGAGACCGGGCCCCACGATGTTGGAGTTCCCGATGGATGTTGTCACTGGGGAGGGAGATGTCCGAATTCCACCGCGGGTCGAACGTTCCGAATTATCGCCACCTGACGATGCGGATCTCAGCACTGCTGTTGAAACAATCCGTAACGCCAAGATGCCCTTAATCTTCGCTGGTTCTGCTGTCTTCCACTCGAATGCCCGGAACGAATTGCGTCTCCTCGCCGAGAAATTGAACGCCCCTGTCATCGTTACCCGAAATGCAAAGGGTGTTTTATCAGAAGACCATCCATTGGCACTGCAAATTTGCTACGGCTACCTCGGACGCGAGGCACTCGAACGAGCGGACTGTTTGATCGGTATCGGACCCCGTTTCACCTCTATTGATAGTCGCAATTGGAGTCTGGAACTCCCGCAACCTTTCGTCCAAATTGACGAAGATCCAAACGAGATTGGGCTTGAGTATCCATGTGATGTGGGAGTTGTCGGCGATCTGAAACTGACGCTGCAGGCACTCATTGAAGATGTTGTGCCCGGTGAAAACGGATGGGACGCAGTCCTGACGGAACTCCGAGCCACATTTGACGCACAGCCGCCGCTCCCTATCATCCACGAATTGCAAGATGTGCTTCCGCGCGATACCATCTATGCGATTGATGTCCATGCCCTCGGCTACGCTTCCTTCGCGGAATTTCCTATCTACGATCCGAGGACGTTCCTCTACCCGAATATCGGTGTTGCGTTAGGACATGCCTATCCTGCCGCTATCGGTGCTAAGGTCGCCTATCCTGACCGTCCTGTTATCTGTTTTAGTGGCGATGGTGGATTCTTGATGGGAGCCGTAGAGATGGCAACCGCCATGAAATACGGTATAAACGTCGTGGCGATTGTTGTCAACGACGGGGCGTTGTCGGCGATTAAGGGGTCGCAGTTGAAAGGGTGTGAGGGACGCACGATTGATACGGACTTGTTAAATCCGGATTTTGTCGAGTTCGCGGAGTCTTTCGGTGCGTATGCCAGACGGGTTGAGGATTTGGGCGGCTTTAAGGATGCCCTACGAGATGCGCTCGCTGCTGAGAAACCAGCACTCATTGAAGTGATGCTGCAGGAACAGCAGGACGACATTATCAATGTAATCGGGTGGTTGATGTCCGAACCGCTCCGAAAAACTGGTTTTTAACGCACGGTTCAGCAATAATTTAGTACTCACCCCGTGCGTTCCAACCCGGATATTGTTCTTCTAATGCTGCAAGCGTCTGCGGCGTGTAGTAGGGATGTCCAGCAGGTGGGAACCGAAAAACTTCGCGTTCTGCTGCTGTTAAGGTGCCGATGAATTTCGAGAATGTCGGGTTCCGACCTTTGTCTGTATAGTGTCGAAAACCTTCCCAATAATGGTCTGCCCGTCCCAAACCGAATCCCCACGTGAAGCGTTGTCCATCTTCTCGCAGATAGTCGCTTGCCGAGTGCAACGTGTAGTTGTTGAAGATACAAACGGTTCCAGCTTTGCAAACAAGCGGCTCGTATTTAGAGGTATCGCGTCCATGCGCCTTCGCAAGTAGTCTGAGAGGTGCTTGGTCTTCGTCAACATCCTCAAGGTGTACCCAGAAGCCGATTTGCCCGAATTCAGGCGCGCTTTCGGACTGTGGTAGCAGTGAGTTGTTCCCATTGTCAATATGTAAATTGCTTGGATCGCTATCAACCCCCGGACCTTTAAATCCGGGATAGCGTGCAATCATACACCCGGCGCGGAAGTGAATCTGCTCGGTTTTCAGAAATTTACGTGCGAATTCCCACGCATGGTGGTCCACGATCCCGCGCAACAGTGCCATTTCAGGGGGTGGAAATTCCGTTAAAATCGCTCTGCCCGGCGGTGGGTCGTCCTTAACTTCTTCCCACGACGGTAACACGCGGCGTTGTGCGGCTTGCATCTCCGCGAGTTGTTCCCCTGAATAGTAATCTGGGACAATTAGGTAGCCTTTCGCTAAGAGTTCATCCAGCTGCGCATCGGTAAATTTTTTAGGCATGGTTACCTCCATTGGAGACAGAGAACGGATTTGAACAGAGACAGGTTAAAAATTTTTGCTGACGAACCTTGACCACAAAGCCCGTCAGCAAAATTGGAAACTCCCCCAGACGGACTCGAACCGCCGACACGATGGTTAACAGC
>VXZL01000101.1 GCA_009845505.1 Candidatus Poribacteria bacterium
GAGTGGGTTCGGTTAATGCGAGATAAACTTTTAGAAATGGTATAACATCCACTTTTCTTTCCTTAATCTTTTTACGACCTCGCGACTTGAGATTGCCATATTCCAAATTAACTTATCGAAAAAATGCCAGAAAATGCCTTAATATCCATCCGTATACCAAAAAACGTGATGAGACTTCATGTCTTGCGTCAAAGGTTTAGGTTGGTTGTGTAATAGATCGGGAATTGAATTGAATGCATCCGAAAGGACGGTTGACTGATTGATACGATACATCGTACTCCCGCGTTCTTCAATCGTTGATGCGTTAAAGCCATCGGCAATTGGGGCAGGATAGACAACCTCAAACGATTCTGTATCCATCTGTGCTATGACATTAGAAAGCATACTTTCAAAGAGTTCTTTGCCTTTGTCTTTTTCAAAGGATGGCTCTGAAGCAATAAACTCCTCAACATTCAGTTCGTTGTCATCCTGGTAGAGGGAAATATAGCCTTCAATGTTCCCATCGCGTTCGGCAATCCAAGCGTTCGGAGACTCCGTCCGCACCCACTCTGTCCAATAAGTCAATTCATCTCTGACAAAGGTCCCGTTAAATTTTCGTGCGTATCCATCATAGAGTTCAGCAATCCATTTGACTTCAGCCTCATCATCGAAATTGACCCGGCGGACTTCCCATTTCGACCGTTTTTCAGCACTGAAAGGTTGTCTCGCGTGATAGCGCGGCACTTTTTCCCATCCTTCAATCGAGTAGATGCGTTGGCTTCCGTGGAGCGAAGACATAGCAATCTCACGATCTTCCATGAATCTGATAGCGTCTTTAAGGAGCTGTGTAGCGAGTCCGCGTCGTTGATATTCTGGACGCGTGCTGACCTCTCCAATGCCACCGACAGTTATGGGTTCGCCGTGCAAAAACATCTTCCGAAGAAAGACGCGAACTGTGCTGACAATAGTCCCCTTGTCGAGGGCAATTCGGATGCCTTCAGCGTCCCGCCACGGATCGTTGTGCCAGTGATTAGAAAAGTATTTGCGACCCCCTGTAAAGACAGATGTAACATGGTCCAACCACGTCTCTAATTCATCAGGATAAAGCGCACGAAATTCCATTTTTTAATTATTCCTTGCGGTTCGATCAGCAGGATTGGTTAAACAAAAATACCCGCCGTAGATCCGCCTGCGCCGATGTTGCAGGCTACGATTCTGGTTTTATCCATTTAAAACTTTATAGTTAGTTCACCGATAAACTGCCGGGCTTCGTTGCGACTTCCAAAGACTTCATAGAGGTCGCCAGAAACATCATAAAATCGGCGGACAAAATTCCGACTCGTTTCGGCAGGATTCAAATCCGCATACCGCAGCCATAGGTTTCCGCGTGACCATATATCCCAATTCAGTTCAATCACTGTAGAACTTGCATCGCCAGTGTCCTCTCTGTGCTGTCTATTGAGTTCAGGAAAGAGTGCGTCCTGTGTCAAGTCAGACGTACCGTCAATACGTCCAACAGACAGATTTAGTTCCTTATAGCGATACGGATTTGGGTTGGTGATAAACTTCAGATTCGCTGCGAATGCGTTTTCTAATGCCTGTGTCTCGAAATCGTAACTGTCCTCTACCTTCGCAGGCGTGACATAGCGTTCATCTTGCTCGCCATAGGTGAGTTCATCAAGGAAGGTCAGCTGCCACCGTTCAGAGAGGCTGTACGTCCATCCAAACATATTTTTCAGTTCTAATTGGCTGAGTTCATCTTGGACATCTGTTGAAAAGTCGATATCTTCGTAGTCTTCCAAATAATTGTTGTTTAGGATTGCAGCGCGAGTGGTGTAAAACCCGTTCATGTGGGAAGGTCTTACAGTAAAGCCTGTAACCGAATATTGCGCAATCGTAAAATCACTATCATCTCGCAAATAGAGATACCCAGAGCCGTCAAGGTCTAAGAAGGTCTGATCGTGTTTTTCTTCGCTGAGTTGATCGGTTTCGTAGATGATGCGTCCCAAGTACCGTCCATTGCTATCGAACTTCTGTATACGTGAGATGACGTTATGGAAGAGCGTAAGGCGGATGTCCGTCCGCTTGAGTTTTTCAGCGAGTTCTGCCTTGCCTTCATCATCCGTTTCGTCAGCATAGTAACGATTATATTCTGCCTCTTCCAATAATCGCACGCGTCGGTTCAAGGCATCAGCATCGGCAGCAGCCGCGGGACGCTGGGCAAATGGCCCGTATTGTGAACGAGTCGCGTTCGCAATTGTGTCGGCGAGTTCGGCTTGCCCTGGTGTCATCTCCGTCAACTGCGTCAATGTCGGCGAGAGCGCGATGATCTCCGGCAGCCCGCCTATTTTCCTACGAAATCGACTCGCATCCTTAACTAAAATCTCACCCGTAGGCAGCGTGACGAGTGCCATCGGTTTCGTGAATTCCCCGTTTCCACGACCTTTTCTGCCAAAACTACCGACGAATTTGCCCGCTGCATCAAATTTCACAATCCGATGGTTCCCAGTATCTGCGATGAGGACATTTCCGCGTGCGTCAATCGCGATGTCTGAAGCATCCATATCGAATTCGCCGTCCCCCGAACCGTACCTACCGAAAGCAAGCAGGTTCTCTCCATCAGCATCAAACTTGTGGATACGTCCGCGTTCTGCGTCCAAAATATAGAGTTCATTTTCGGCATTGAGGGCAACACGAAGGGCTCTGTTATAACCTTTAGGTTGAATCGCGAAAGCAGTTTTCCCATCTTCGTCAATGATGAGGCTTACCGGTAGGACGACTTTTGGACGGACATCCACCGGATCAACAAAGTAAGTGTCTAACAACTCACCTGTTGCGCTGAATTTATGGACACACGGCGCGAACATATAGACTTTCGGATCCGTGCTTTCAGCGATGTGATGCACAGTCTCATCGGCAACGTAGATGTTCCCGGTGTTATCCACAGCGAGATGTCCGGGTTTCCGCAAAATATTGTCGGGAGACGTAGGAACTTCCGGGAATTGAAGCAAAAATTCTCCGGTCGCTGATAACTTTTGGATAAGCCGATTCTCTGCATCGCTGACGTAAATGTGTTGTCGGTCAAAGGCGAGATGAATATCCTTGCTGAACCGTCCTTGTGTTGTTCCTTTACCGGCGAATTCGCGTTCTAATTGGATAAAGTCTACGGGAAAAGCCAGATTCAATCCGAGGTATAGCAAACAGAGGATGGATAAAAATGGTAAGATAACAAGGCATCTTTTCATAATTTTTTTTGACTTCCAAAGCCTCTTGAATGGATAGAGGCCGTTAGGGATTTACAATCTGCTGTTTTAACGTTTCTATTTCGCGAGAGAGTTCTTCAATTCGTTTCTCTTGTTCACTATCTTTCCGACTACGCCATGCCACGATGATTTGTGGGATACCCAAGACAACTGCAATTACGGCCAGTAACCAAGTCATCATTTTCTCAATACCGTTCACCCGGCCATTGAGCGATGCAACGTTCTCTTTCACGGCTGTGATTTCGGTTTTCATGGACGCGATTTCGGTTTTCATGGCTGTGATTTCGGTTTTTATAGAACCGATTTCGACTTTTAGCGGCGCGATTTCATCTGCTATCTCTTCTTTGATAATCGAGCGAATCTTATCAAGGTCTTCAACTGTTAACTCAGCGGAAGCAGGGAAAGCTATTGCCGAAAAGACTATTGCCAACAGTAAAACTGTTTTCATTGATGTGCCTCCGGGCTTTGTATTTAACGTGAGAAAATTGCGTAGAACTTAGTATATGATACGCGATGTTCATCTCAGTGTCAAGGCAAAACGTTTCTAACTGCTGATGGCTAATGGCTGTTGGTCTATGGCTTATAGCAATTAGCAATTAGTGATTAGCAAAGAGGGGTCCTGTTACTGAATCCCTTCTTTGCTATCCGCTATCTACTAATCGCTATTGGCTAATCCGGCAAAATACGATATCCTGTGCTGATCCCCGTAACCATTCCGATGATTGCCCAGAGGCCAGCGCACGTCATCTCTCCGATGACGAGTCCGAGGAAGACCGGTCTCGCGCTCCGATACGCTTTCAGTCCACCGTATTTCACAATACTAAACTTCAGACCCCAACCCAAAAATATTGAGAACCAAAGTTTAAACGTCGCCCAGGAACTCAGCATTGTATAACCGAGTGGATGTAGGGGCCACCACACAAAAGTCTGGCGCATCCACATTAAAAAGACTGTGAAACCGCTGCCGACCAGTATAAATGTAGTGTTTGTCCAGTTCGTGCTCGTCTTCGGACTTGTAAGTAAGCCTTCAAGTTGTCGCATGAACCAACTACCTCCGGTATAAGGCGCGCCGTGTGCGTAGCTAATCTTGATTGCCGAGTAATAGGAGACAGCAAGTCCAATCACCATCGCAACCGCCATCGCAAGGAGCAGCTGCCGCCGTTTGACGCGGGCATCGTCTGCCGCTTTCAATCCGTTCATGATGTTAGGCATCATAAACTCACGGAGATCCAGCGTCATACAGACCGGATGCATCATCATTGAGGTCACCGTAGACGGATGGATTTTTGAAGTGCCGAGCGTCGTGAGGAAGAAACTCTGTGGTGAAAATGACGGATTAATGAACGGAATACCCCCGTTAATCACCTGCCACGTCAGCACGACATACATTGCAAGCAGAAACAGTACGAAACCGAGCGCGAATAAGATGGACATACCCATCAAATGATTGAAGAACACGAGGACAGAGATACCGCCAAGCAACCCGAAGATTGTAACGCTATGCGGGAGTGCTTCATCGGACGGGCGGAACTGGAGCATATTTTTAATGTGGTGCCGCATCTTCCAGAGCGCAATAGCGATAAACGCCAGGCACGCACCCGCCTCTTGTGCCGCACTGAATGACTTACCCGTCCACTGAACCCCGGGGCCCGAAGTGAGTTGGAACCCCATCATTACACCCAAGAGGCATTGCAGCTTGTAAAAGATGAAGAAGAACCAGATGCTAAACGACACCTCCAGCGTCAAAAGGTAGCTAAACCCGACCATCGACCAAAAAATAACAATCTGGAATGGACGGAGGGCATTCCAAGGACGTTCGACGAGATACGGATTGAGCCAAAAATCGCGTGGGATATGTGGCATGGCAGGAAAGAACGTATGTAAACCGTTCATTGTGTGCAAGAAGACTGGAAACGCAAATCCGAACCAGAGCGCGCTATTCTTGAAAAGTGGGCCGAGGCTTCCCTCGCCTTGTGCTGCCATTTCTACTGGCAACTTAACCAGCGGAAACGCACAACGTTCGTACTCTACCCACTGCTTACGGAGTAGTACGGAGAGACAGATCATCACGAAATAGGCAACGAGAACGTAGGCACTCCACGTTAGGATCGGGGTTATCCATGCACCCCACGGCACGGATTCACCTGCGAACAGCCCTTCAAAGAAGGAACGTGCTGCAGTTTCATCTTGCACAACTCGCCAGTGTGGAATATAGTGGTGAAATAAGGATTCCCAGTCGTTTTCCGGGGTTGCAAGGTACTGATACGCCACCATCGGGCTGAGCGCATAACGCATCATCCCTGAAGACGGAATACCTGCTGGCGCGAGCATAATACACCAGATTGTGACGAGTTCGCCGGGTGAAAAAGCCGAGGTCGGATGGACCCGTTTCAGGAAGACGTTGATGCCTAACACGAAAATTGTTAGGACAAAGAAGGGAGCGACAGGAAAGTGGCCACCGGCAAGGAAGATGTTACGGATAACGTAATCGTTATAGGGCGCGAGGAGGCATTCGGTAGTAGCACACACCAAACCGATGAGCACTGCGCGCCATGTCAAACTATCCGGTGTTTTTTGTTGAATCAAGCGTTTTTACCGCCTCACTTCTTTTTTTTATTTTTCCAGTGGTGTTAGTATATCACGTTCTCAAAATATTTACACACCCTTGACAAATTTTTTCAGATGTGTTTAAATATACTTTCAATCAGGAGGAACAGATGATTACTCGAGAAGAGATTCAGACGATGGCTGATGACATCGTGCGCGAATTTGAACCGCTGCAAGTAATCCTTTTCGGCTCTTATGCCTATGGCGCGCCGACAGCAGACTCAGACGTGGATCTGCTCGTGGTGATGGATATTCCGACCCCCCACTTTATATCAGTTAAGTGTTTGGCTTCATGCGTCCATCGAAGCATTAAACGGAAATTCCAATTCGGGGTTTTCTGTTTTGATTTTAACCTTTAATCTATCTTTGTGCCCGCAAGTAGCCTGTCTGAGACAGGTGTGCTGCGGGCTATTTTTTTGTTTGAGCAGATATTGTTGTTTGTCTCTCGGTAATAAACAGGCAATGAATTGCCCTACTACAAACAGGATCACCTATAAACTCAATATTGAATGTGAGGGTAGGTTCGTAGTAGTGCGATTTATCGCACGTTTCGGGATTAGAAATCCCGCCTACAATCAAGGAGCAAAAAGATGACTGAAATGACGGAACAGGAAATGTTAGCAGCGCAAAAACGGGCAGATGCCGTTGTGGATAAGGTGAGAGGCTTGGTTGACCTTGAAAATCGAGTCCTTGAAGCGCGGGCAGTTGCGGATGACTCGACTGCCGACTCGAACGGGCTAAAAGACTTGGAGGCGCAATTGGAACGGCGTGTTGCGGAACTGAACGAAATCGCAAACGAACTTCAGTGGGCAACGCCGTGCTTCAGGGCTTACGTGCTGCCCCAAATTAGCGAGGTTATGGGCAAACAAACCTCTTTCCGTTCGGAAGAGCGGAAGGATCTTGAAAACGTCATTGCTGCGCTAACAGCCGAAGAAGATAGCGAATTCTCCGAGGCATTAGCCGCAGACATTATCGCCCGTCTCCGATCAAATATTGAGAAGAGTTTTGGTGCGTAGGCGGCGACAATTTTTGTGGGTGCCTCCTTTGGGGAGGTACTCACGTTATCCACTATCATCATCGTTTTCCAGGTAAGTCTTAAGCGTCCGCCGATCTATCCCTAACGTTTCTGCGGTCTGTGTATAGTTCCCATATTTCTCGAACCGCTGCTGGGCGACCGCTGTCAGAATTTGCTGGCGATCCTTGCCTGCGATATCAATCGTATCTTGGAGGCTCCCCAAGCATTCCCCCAACTTGAAGGAGGCTTCACGAATAACGCTATTCTGCGTCTGCGCTGGCAGCCGCTGCCAGACGTTAACCGGTATACCCCCGAAAATCGAGATGAACTCTACCACAGAGAGTCGCTCCAGAATCTTACGCACCTCTATAGGCAGTGTGCTTTGGACGTTTTGCTGACCACTTTCCGAGCTTGCTGTCTTTGTTGACGGTGAGGTGAGGGCAATATCCGCGGGTATATCTCCAACACCTAATTCCTCTGTTTGTGTGGTGAGAATCGCTCTGTTAATGACATTCTTGAGTTGCCGGATATTTCCCTGCCACGCAGCTGCTTCGAGATAGTAGAGGGCTGCTGATGTAATCCCGGTAACCCGTTTCTGATGTGCCGCGCTGAGTTCCGAAATAAAAGCGTGTACCAGGGGGGCAATATCTTCCCGCCGCTCGCGTAGGGGTGGGATGTGGATATGAAAACTGTTGAGTCGATAGTAGAGGTCCTGCCTGAACGTCCCGTTTTCGACCGCTGCCCTGAGGTCTCTGTTCGTTGCTGCGATAATTCGGACATCCACCTTGACGTTTTTATTCCCGCCGATTCGCGTAAACGGTTGGTGTTCTAAAACGCGCAGGAGCATCGCCTGCACGCCAAAAAACATTTCACCGATCTCATCAAGGAAGAGCGTGCCACCGTCCGCTTGTTCAAACATCCCCGCGCGTTGTGTCGTCGCCCCCATGAAGGCACCTTTCTCGTGTCCAAAGAGTTCGCTCTGTAGCAGTCCGTTCTCAGGAAACGCGCTGCAGTTGACAACTTTGAAAGGGTGACGGCTTCGCGATCTGGCGCGATGGATGTCCTTCGCGAGAATCTCTTTCCCTACCCCTGTTTCACCGGTAATCAGCACCGTCGATTTTGTCGGTGCCGCCTGCTGCACCTGTTGATAAATCTGTTGCATCTGTGCTGATTGCAAGGCGATGGGTTGTGATCTGTTCTGCATAGGTTGTTCCCTTAAACGCTTTATCCGTTTGGCGTGTGCGATTGTGTCCCTGAGTCTTCCGGTAGGTGTAGGGTTGTGTTTGGTGTTCCTATTGTGTCCTTTGTCGGTGTAAGGTTAGAATTTTCGTCCATTAAAGGTTGGATTAAAAGTTGATATCCGAGTGCGTTGAGAACGGTTCCGATTGCATCAATCAATGGTATATCGCCATTGGAGAGGGCATCCGCTAAAGTTTTTGGTGACATATCGGTATCCTGCGTGAGTGTGGAAATTCCACCTTGTGCGTCTACAACGGTTGTTAGCGCGTCTCGAACGATCCCAGCGTGTCCGAGACTGTAATAGTCATCAAGAATGGCTTGGAGATAGTGAATCGCCTCCTGGCGGTCGGCAAGGTCTTCGATGAGGCACTCTCGCCACGTTCTCATCTCTCTCATAGATTTTCCTCATCCGTGCGATAGATGTGTATCTCTCGTAAGTGTCGCGTCCGCGTTAAGGAATGATACTGCAAAACGCGCTTTTATGCAAATAAAAAACATAATGCCACAATACGGTCGTATGTCTGAAGCAATTTTTGCACATAGACAATTTTTGTCTATGCAATTTTTGCACATACCTATAGATTGCAATCTGAGAGAGAATGCGAATTTCGCCTGTCGCGCCCGGTAGGTGCGGTTAACCATACAAAATGTTAGCCGCAAGCCATAGCCAATAGGCACAGACCATTCCCAACCGCACAAGATGTTAGCCGCAAACCTGCGACAAAATATTGACACGCCCCAAATTGGCATGCATTTTGCTTATGTTTGTAAGTGATGTGAGACTGAGGTAGATATGTTTCTGGATTGGACGCAGCCTTGCAGGCGAGAAAACACCTACAAATCCTGAACCTGTTTCAATCAAAAAGAGGGTCTATAGGACCCCCGGAAATCTTGTCCGTCGCAACTGGGGTTGTTCATAAGTTCAGACCGACGATGTTAGGAGAAAATCAAAATGAGAAATATGTTTCCGATGCCCCTGATCTTTCTGTTGTTAATGCTTTGCTTGACCCCCGTCGCAAACCTACAAGCCCAAGGCTTGGATAACATTCCCGAGGATGACGCTTTATTTGGTGATCCTATAGAGGATGACGCTTTATTTGATGATCCTATAGAGGATGACGCTTTATTTGATGACCCTGAAATTGACCCGGGGGGCACCACCCCCCGCAACGGAATCTATGATGATGAATTTTTGAGCAGTGTTGGTATGTGGTGTGCAACCCCTGATCCTCCTCTTACTTCTTCTGTTCAGCTGGTGGATGCCTTTGCGGTCGGCAAACCAGCAACACCTATTTTTCCGCTTGTTGGCAAACCAGCAACACCATCTGGACTTAATGCCGTAGGCCTAAAGAGTCATTTCTGGGAGCAAGAAGATACCGTATATCAGGAAACCGAAGACCTTGGCATTGTTTTAACGGTGAGATTTATGAACGGGACACGCCTTCAAAAAGCCAGAGTGAAACAGCTCGTACCCAGATGGGCACAACAGGCTCACCTCCGATTCATATTTATTGAGGACAACCGTCCGTCCGATATTCGGGTTCGGTTTGAGAGAAGAGGTTATCGGAGCGCATCCCTTCTTGGGGATGCCGCAAACGATTACAAAGGACAAACGACGCTGTGGTTGGGCGCGGGTTACGGGAGGAAAAACCCCGAGGATCCATTGGATTTCGATCCTGAGCTGCCTCCTTCGGGCACCATTTTACATGAATTTGGTCACGCCCTTGGATTCCTCCATGAACAGAGCAACCCGAGCTCAATTCTAAAGGATATTTTTGACTTAGACCTCCTAAGAAATATCGTCACACAGCAGAAAATGGGCAGGGGCATAAGGGATGACCCACATACAACAAAGAATGAACTTACGGATGCGGTGAATGTGGAACTGTGTACGAATTATGCGATCCCTGGCGTGGTTACGAAGGCGATGTGTGAGCAATATGGCATAGAAGGCACTGTAATTGAAAGAGACGACTGGGAGCGGACAAATTACACGGAATTCGATCCCCAGTCAATTATGCTGTACTACGATCTACCTTTGAAAGGTGGAGGCGTAACAGGGGTAAACTATCAGTTATCGCAAACAGACAAAGCGTTTGTAGGGGCATTGTATCCAAAGAAAGGGAGCATCAAGAAGATAGAGGTATTGGTAGATGGCAAGGATGCCACCCAGACTTCCTCGACTGTCAATGTGGCACCAGGATTCAAGCATACAATTGGTGTTACCGTCCGTGACGGGAATGATCGGACACTCTCCAATGTGCCGGTGACGCTT
>VXZL01000292.1 GCA_009845505.1 Candidatus Poribacteria bacterium
TGTGGTGTGAGTGGGTTCGGTTAATGCGAGATAAACTTTTAGAAATGGTATTAGATATAGTTGCGTGAAAAACACAGACGTTTTGGTGCACAACCTAACAGGTTATGCTACAAAAGAGCAGCATGCGTAAGTCCTAATTTATTTCGGATGACGGTAATTTTTATAGGAAATTCCGATTAAAATAACTTACTTTAAGTTTACCATACACCAGACGAAAAGTCAACGGAAATATACTGGCAAGGGCAGCGGTTGGGAATCCTCACCTTCCTAATAGACCCTACCCACTAATCGGTAAGATGACGTGGGTTTTTTGGATAGGCGTGTGTACCAATTTCTGCGAATTTGACGTTACTGATAGTGGACAAAACTTGCATGCAGCATTTATGAGAGGAAATCCTCAAGGGGGCATGCGTGTGGAACTATCGCGGCGTGAGGGTTCTGTGGATAAAAATACAAAAAATGGAGTCTATCCGATGCAATTAAATTTTTTTAAACTTATCAGACAACCGTTGATTCGAATCGGACAAGTGGTGAGTGTCGTCATAATAGCCTTTCTCGTTGCTTCCACAACTGCGTGGGCTTCTGGGATAGGGAAGCGAGATATTTTTGTCGGGGCAAGTGCCCGTGCTGTCGGTATGGGGAGTGCTTGGACGGCGGGCTCTGCCGCAACCAATGGATTTCTTTGGAACCCGTCTTCACTGGGATTTATGGATGGGGTTGAAGTGAATATGGGTGGCATGCCGTTTTCAGGGAGTCCCTCTGGGCTGGAACAGGCGTTCTCGGTCGCCGCGAATCCGCATACGTTTGGTTTGACGAATAAAAACGTTGGTAACTTATCTTTTGCGACTTGGCTTGATGGTTGGAGAGGCGACACAACGGAGTCTACGCAGATTGTGCTTTTAGGCTATGGACGTGCGTTGGGACAAAGTGCGTCAGCAGGGGCAAACCTACGCTACTATCAAAATAATACACCTATCAGAACAAACTTCCTCTGGAGCGTGGATTTGGGGATGCAGTTCGCTTATCCGTTGGAGAAATGGGGCGACTCGGTGACGGTCGGCGTGAATCTGTCCGAGTTGAGTAATGGGATTCGAGCGGATGGTGTCCTTCTTGAGAGTATCCCTTTGGCAGCGCGTTTAGGAACGACCTACCAATTAGGGAGTGAAACGCTGTTTTCTGCGGATCTTGCTGTTCGCGGTGAAAATGATGGCGGTTGGGGTGAAAGGCTTCGATTACACCTCGGCGCGGAACGTTGGCTGATTGGTGGACATGTGGGATTACGGGTCGGATACACGGCACTCACTGCTTCTGAAAGATTCTGGGGTGGCGAATGGGCACGGGGATTGAGTTTCCGAAATTCATCCGGACAACTTGATTATGCGTATGTGAATGGCAGTGAGTTAGAACAATCTGTCCATTGGATTTCAGCGACTTTACGCTGGGGCGCAGCGGACGCGATGCCGCTATCGGAACCTGTGCTAAGTGAGACCTCTGAAGCCGATGAACACGTCCCTATTTTAATGCCTGCGACGCTGACAATACATAAGAATGTACCTGAAACGCCTATCGGGAAACTACACGTCTCTATATGGGCGATTTCACCGAATAAGGATGGCTTTGCGGATAGCACTACGTTCCACTTTGAGGTCGGTTCAAATGATAAATGGTGGTTGATCCTCGTTGATGAATACACTGAGCGGATTTGGGAACGATCAGGAAGCGGATCGCCTGTAGAAGGCATCACCTGGGATGGCGTTGCGGATACGGGGAACTTGGTTCCCGATGGGGACTACAAAGTGGAGTTGTATGTTTCAGACGCACAAGATGCACTGCAGCTCAGAGATAGTGAAAAGGTCACCGTTGATCTCATTCCGACGGCGTTAGAACTCTTTAGGGGAGCAGCTACAACCAATCCGAACGGAATGCGCGTATGGCACTCTCTGGGTATAAAGACTGTGGACACCAATCCGCTTGCATACTGGGAACTGAAGATTTTTGATGCGCGCAGCGTGCTTATTGAAGAGATGGAAGGGGCGGGTATGCCGCCAGCAGAGGTTGTTTTAAACAACTTACAAGGGAAACCTTTTGCGGCGTATACTTGTGAACTAAGCGTTCAAGATATAGCAGGCAATCAGAGCTCGCAACAGGTACAATTGCATCTTGGGGTAGAGCAGCAATCAACAAGGGCATCAGAATCCAAATGGACGCTTATGGTCGGTTCGTTTATAGAACGTCACTATGCTGAAAGGATGAAAGAGCAATTGCATCATCAAAATCCGAGTCATAAGGTTGCTATACATCTCGCTACTATTGAGGGTAAAACGAGGCACCGTGTAATGATCGGGGAGTTCACTCACCGCGAAGAGGCAGCGGATCTCCGACGACAGATCCAAGAAATGCTTGATGTTGAACCGATATTGATAACTGTGCAATAGACGGACTTTTTCTGTTCTATAGGAATCGCTCAATCTCAGATGGCGTTGGCAATGCCGGAATTACGCCTACTTTCTGTGTTGCCAATGCGCCTGCAGCGTTGGCGTAACGCATCATGAAATCAAGACGAGGTGCGTCGAGTGCCTGAGCGTCTGCGTGTTTCATCAATTGCATGAGCAGAGCAGCGACGAATGCATCGCCTGCCCCAAGCGTATCAACAACATTGACAGCGAAACCGTCAACATAACCCTCAGCAGTCCCGTTTGTGTAGTAGCACCCACGTTCCCCTAACGTAACAACGAGCAGTTTTACGCCGAGTCCAAGGATGCGTTCAATCCCGCTCGCGAGTTCAGCATCTCCGGTAACGAATTCCCATTCTTCTTCTGATATTTTGACGACATCTGCGTAGGGCATAACTTCCCATATCCAACGTTTGGCATCATCGGCATTGTCCCAAAGCGGTAAGCGCAAATTCGGATCGTAGGAGAGCATCGCGCCGCTCACCTTTGCAGCCTGAATTGTCTGGAGTGTTGCTTCACGACTCGGTGAATGGCTGAGGCTAACGGAACCGTAGTGAAAAAGTTCCGCTGATTGGACATAACTCGTATTGATTTCGTCTGGAGAGAGTTGGATGTCGGCACCTGGATGTCGGTAGAAGGTGATGTCCTTCATACCATCGGAGCGTGTGGCGACGAAAGCCAGTGTCGTTCGAGATGTCTCTCCTGAGATGAGATAAGAGGTGTCTACACTGTTCTGTTCCAACGTTTCGCGCAGGAAATCGCCGAATGCGTCCGCACCGACCTTCCCAATAAATCCGGCATCTATACCGAGTTTGGCTAAACCGACAGCAACATTGGCGGGTGCGCCGCCGGGGGCTTTAACAAATCCTGGTGCTTCCGCGAGGGTTACATCGGGTGTTGTAGACACAAAGTCGATGAGGAGTTCACCGATACATAAGGCTCTTGGCATAAACGGTTGTTCCTTTTAAAATGTAGTCCGCAATTCTTGGGCTTGACCCGTCTGGGCGGATGTGTAGCCTGCATGGAAAATCTCTATGACGTGCCTTGCATGTTCTGCCGTAACAATCGTCGGTTTGTCCTCTCGGATCCAGTCTACCAACTGCATGATGTCCTCATAGACATGCGATTCCTGAATCTCGCGATGCGGTCCTACAACGTGTGGTAGCCCACTATCTGATGCCTCAATCGGTTTACCGTTCAGCAAATTCCCTTCAATCGTACCGGCAGTGCCGTGGATTGCTAATCTGCCTCTGACGACAGAACCAGCGGCGGCACCGTAGACGAAGCCGAAAAATGCATTGCCAAAGTCAACGAGAATAAAGGTATTGTCGTCCATATCGCACGGGAGCATCTCGCCTCGGAATTCACGTTCTTCGATACGGACACCGGAGAACGCCGTTACGCGTTTTGCGGGTCCCAAGATGCCGGTCATCGTATGCAAGCCGTAGACTGTCATGTCGTATAACGGTCCGCCACCGGGTTTGCGAAAATACCACGCTGGGTTAATGTTAGAGAGCGGATCGTCGCCTTGCCTAACGGATTCATTTTCATGGTATCTGCCGAAGGCGGATCCAGCGGCTGCCCACGTTAGTGTTCCGATGGCACCGTCATGAATGAGCCTGCGAATCTCTTGATGGATCGGACGGAGCATCTCACCTGGGGATGCTACCAATTTTACACCCTTACGCGCTGCGGATTCAATGAGATCGTCCGCTTCATCAACGGTGGTTGTCATTGTTTTGTTGAAGTGGGCATGAACACCGTGCTCAATGGCAAGTTTTCCTTGCTCATAGTGGAGACCGATGGGTGAGGCGATACTAACAGCGTCTACGTGTCCGTCTGATAGAAGTGCCTCATAAGTTTCGTAAGCGTGTGGCACCTTGAATTTTTCGGACGCGGCTTGTGCTCTACCTGGCACTGGGTCGCAGACAGCGGTTACTTCTAATCTATCTTGAACGTCGTCTTGTGTAAGGTGTGGCAGGATTCCGCGCACGGCGATGCTCCCGACACCGACAACACCGATCCGTACTCTATCACTGGTGGTTCCCATGATAATTCCTCCAATTTTGGCTATTGGTTATTAGCCATCCGCTGGCGGCTGTCAGTCACTCGTTTGTGACGGACAAAACATTTGTAAAGCCCACAACACCCTACTGACTGCTGAGAGTAGAGTGGAACGGAACGCCCTGACCGCTGACGGCTATTCCCGCCACGATGTTTCGTGCCGCCATCCGACAGCGGATTTGAGTTTATCGCAATTGATAAAAGATTGATGTGCTTGAAGTGTTCTGATTTTCGGAAGCAGTTCGGGTTTAAAACGTTCGACGAGTTCCTGAGAGGGTTCCAACGCTGAGGTATCATCGGCATTGAGAAAATAGACACCGTGTGGTGGTAGGGTGTCTGCTTTTTCCATGAGTAGACGGTGTGCGCTTGCAACATCTTCGCTTCCGACCCAACACCAGAGCCACGGGGTCCAACTCGTCGTCGGTTTGGCGTTTACTTTCATCTGATTGCGTCGTTCTTCTGGACTGATACCAGCGGGGCGCGTCACATAAGTGCGGATACCATACGCACGGGTATAACTCGCTAACAGGTCCTCACCACAACGTTTGGAGAAACTATAGGAGTCTTCAGGGTAGCAAGGGTGTTCTTCGTCAAGTGGCAGGTAGTCTATCGGGATATGGGTTTTGCTAATTCGGAAGCCGTGTCCCAGTGCGCAGTTGCTGCCGCACATCACGACTGTTTGCACATCTGCTTCAATTGCGGCTTGCATGAGGTAATAGGTGCCGAGCATATTTGTTTTAAAGGTTGCATCGAAAGGGATGCCTTTCTCGGCTGCGTCTGCCCGTAAATCTGGGTGATCGACCGGATTCGGCTGTGCGCCGAGGTGCTGGATTGCGTCCACGCCTTCAACGGCGCGCTGACAGTCCTCAAAATTGTTTAAGTCGCCTTGGATAAATGGAAGATGTGCGAATTCATCGGGTGGATTTCTACGTGACATCAGCACCAGCGAGTGTCCTTCAGTTTCCAATTCTCGAATGACGAACTGACCGAGCCTACCGCTGGCACCCGTTATTAATATTTGCATTTTTTTTACTATTGCCTCTGAGCTGCCCTTTCGTTTTTTTGCCGATGGTTGTCGGTTATCAATTGACCGACAACCAATAACCGATAATCAAAAAGAGTTGACAGGTCTGCCTCTGTCGTCTATGATTATAATACATTATAGCACCGCCTTGAATTTTGTCAAGTGAACCGAACTACGGGGGGAAATGGTAATGTATGATGCTGACGTACACTTTAAGAACTTATATGATACTGTTCCACGAACGTATGAATTTCAGGAGACCTCACGCGAAGGTTTCTTAACGTGGCAAGCGGCTTTTCGTCCGAAGCTTCGGGAAATCCTCGGTTTAGATAATATGGAATCCGATCTGGCGGACTATGTGCCGAAAGCCGAGCAGCTGGAAGTTTTGGATATGGATGACCACTTTCGGGAGAGTTGGTATTTGTGGGTAGAACCGACAGTGCCACTGCCGTTCTATCTCCTTCGTCCGAAGACGATAGAAGGCAAGCTTCCACTGGTGCTTGCGCCGCACGGACATAATCATCCGCATATCTATGCCGGTATTGCACATTCGGAATCAGAAGAGAAACACATGTTGGAGGGTGAACGTGACATCGCACGGCAGGCAGTTGTTGAGGAGGGTTATATCGCCATTGCCCCCACGACGCGCGCTTTCGGTGAGACGCGCACCGAAGCAGATAAAGAAGCCGATAATACGCATTCCTGCCGACACCAGTTGGTTCATAGTATACTGGTCGGACGGACGCCGATCGGTGAACGGGTGTGGGATATGTCGCGCCTCATTGATTGGGCAACGGAGCATTTGCCCGTAGATGCCAATCGCATCGCGATTACTGGGAACTCTGGCGGTGGGACGGTGTCCCTTTTCGCCGCAGCATGTGAGACACGTATCACTGTAGCGATGCCGAGTTGTTATTTCTGCACGTTTGAAGGGAGCATCGGTATGATCCGGCATTGTGAATGTAACTATGTGCCGGGTGTGATGCGGCTTGGAGAGATGTATGATGTTGCGGGCTTAATCGCGCCACGCCCGTTCTGTGCGATTGCTGGACGCGATGACGGTATTTTTCCGATTGACCACGTTGCGTTGGCTTATGAACGGTTAAAGTCAATCTATGCGACCGCGGGTGTTGCGGACAGGTGTGCGCTTTTTATCGGTGAGGGTGGACATCGCTATTACAAAGCCGGGGCATGGCCCTTTTTGCGACGGTATTTCTCGGAATAGATGTGAATTATCGCGAGCCTTTTTTGATTGCCCACAACGTTTTCAGGATGATCTTAATATCCAAGCCGAGGGACCAGTTTTCGATATAGTATCGGTCGTAAGAGACCCGTTCTTCAAGGGAGGTATTGCCCCGTAAGCCGTTGACTTGTGCCCAACCCGTCATACCCGACTTGACGCGCTGCCGCGCGAGATAGTGGGGTATGGATTCTCGGAATATGTCGATGAGTCCGGACATCTCCGGTCGGGGTCCAACGAGACTCATATCCCCTTTGAGGACGTTGAAGAATTGGGGTAGTTCGTCTAAACTCCAACGTCTGAGGAATTTTCCGAATGAAGTCTCTCGTGGATCGTCATCTTTTGCCCATACGTGTCCGACTTTCTCTTCGGCATCGGCGTGCATGGAGCGGAATTTGTAGATGTTGAATCGCTTTCCGGCTCTACCGACGCGCTCTTGGCGGAAAATTACTTTACCGGATGAAGTCAGGCGGATCGCTACCGCAATTGTTAACATGAGTGGACTTAGCAATATCAAGGCAATCAGGCTGAAAACGATGTCTATAAGACGTTTGACGATGCCCTGCATGCCCTGCATCGGGGTTTCTCGGAGTCGTAGCACCGGTATGTCATCGAAAAAGGTGATAGCCGTGCCGCTTCTGATAAACTCGGAGAGCTCAGGGAGTAAGTTTATTTGGACAGGCAGCCCTTCGCAGGCGTGGAGAATCTGTAGAATGGTGTCATTAGACACTGTAGGCGATGCGATGAAGAGCGTGTCAAGTCGATGCGTTTGCACCAATTCGAGGATGTCTTGACTTTCGCCGAGATATGGCAATTGGTTGTCGGTTATCGGCTGTTGGTCTTCAGCGCTTGGTTGGAAGGCTGGAAGGCTGGAAGATTGGGGGACCTTTACTTCATCAATTATGCCTAACAGTTTGTAACCGCTATTCGCTCTCGCTTTCAAGGCATTAATCAACTTTTCGCCGCGCGCCTCATAACCGACGATTGCGACGCGCTGGACACCGATCCCCTGCGCGTGAATCGCCTGTCGGAATCGGTAAAGGACGAGTCGTCCCAGAAACAGCCAGACGAGACTGAATCCAGAGGCGAGCAGCATGACCCAACGCGAGTAGGCATCGTGGTGGAAAATAAAAAAGAGCGCGGCTAATGTAGCGATGAGCGCGATACCGGTGGCTTTACAGAGCGTCCAGAACGCTGAAAGTGTGGCGTTGTTTTCAGGACGATAGAGTTTTAGTGCTTTTAGCGTCATTAACCAGATAATCGCCATCAGCGGTATGAGTCGGAAATAATCGTCGAGTGGAGGGGTGCCACCTTTATGTAGGACAAGGACTTCAGGGGTCCAACCGGATTCAAACCGGACCCAGTATGCGACAACAACTGCAGTGGCAACAAAACCGAGATCAAATAAGACTGTGAGTGTGATGAGCAGATGGTCGAGCGTTTTGTTGGTCATTGCCGTTTTTTTTGAACACCCTTATCCGATAATGAACTCTGGCAGCTGCTCCAACAATATTTCTGGTATTCTCCACCAAACTTGCCAACTCATAGACGGATGTAAAGTGAATATTACACCGTAAGGATTTGTTTGCCGCCAACTTTTTCTATTATTAGGCTTTTCCCAATCGGTCGGGGCAAGTAGACGAAGATATGCACTGTCTACATATACTATCCGATAGATATGATGCCTTCCTGTATCGTCATCCACTTTACGATAAGGAATTGATAAAATCTCTGAACTATTATTACTTAGATATTCTGTGATGTCTTCAAGATTGCCGTCAAAACGTCCCAATCGATGCCCTGATAACTCTAGATATCCTCTTTTTACAGTACCAGATTTGATTTGTAATGCGTATTCCGTATTATTTACCACAACTCGTATATCAGCTTCATCATCATGTCCTGCTTCTGTCCAAGTAGCATAATGTCGGGCTGTACTATCTGATTGAATGGCTTTGAATATAAGTTCTTCTAGTTCCCAACCCAAACAACGTCCACCATCGAATAATTCATGATATTTCTTTAAGCTTTGTTGCAAGGTCTGTTGCATTCTAGGCGTTAATCGGTACACTGTCAGCCTCCCTTACCCATACCAGTTGTTCGGCATCGTATCCGAGCCACTGTTTTGCAAAATCAACAAATTCAGGATTTATTTCTATACCGAGATATTCAACACCTAATGACTGAGCCACGACGCATTCTGAACCCGAACCTGCGAACGGGATAAGGACCCTGCCGCCATCTCCGTTGATACGAGACCGGATAAGCCGTCTGGTTAATTCCATAGGCTTTTGGGTTGGATGCTTTAGGACATCGTGTCCGCGGTGCTCAGATAAATGTTCAGGTGGATAAATTTGAGATCCACAAGTTTTACAAACAAACCATCTTTCAGCACGCCCCGCTCCCCCTGCCAAAGCTGGAATTTTAATAACATCTCTGGGTAAAGCCCCATTCTCATGTGCCTGATAAATGGTTGTTTTGCCGGATCTTCCATAACGAGAAGGGGTGTTTTTGCGTTCTTTTCCCGCTGCGTTTTTTAAGAAACTTGCAGTATAAGGCTCTCTAATTGGGTCTATTTCCAGGCCTGGGCGCTCGGTGTTCGGCTTCCAAAGACATAATATTGTTTCATGGGACCTTTGCCAAAATTTGAGGGACGGAACTGTTTTGTTGGTGTAATGCCATGCCAGCCAACGTTGCTCGTTGATGGGAAAGCGGACAGAAATTCTTGCAATAATTTCGGGAAACCCATAAAGATAAAGCAAACCATCATCTGTCAAAAGATGCAAACAGTCTTTTATCCATAATTCTGCCCATGCTACGTAGTCATCCATTGGCATAGAGGCACTATTATTACCGAAATCCTTACCGATATTGTACGGCGGGTCTGCAATAATTATATGGTATTGCTTTTTGCTTTTCATCAGCTCTGGTAAGACCTTTGTTGTATCTCCAACTATGACTGTATTGGTGAATGTATTTTCCTTCATACCAAATTTCCTAATTTACCCTTTATGAAAGATTTGAGTTTCTTTTCAATACCTGCATCTTCTATATCAGAGCCATTCAATTGTCGGTTTTTTGCCAATTCTTGCGGCATTGTCGCGAGCAGAGCTCACTCCCACAGCAAAGAGTGCTTCGGCAGAAAATCAAAGTTATTGGAGAATTGAATGCCTCTGTCTTCTATGTATTTTAGCATGTCCGGGGCAATTTTGTCAAATAGAAAAATAGGGACATTCAGTTTTCTGATGGAATAGATGGGAAGCCCTTTGAGCCGGGAAACTTACAGATTTCTCAGACAGAGATGCTAAAGCTGAATGGCCTTGATTATTCGTTTCAGCGTGTTGCAAAGGTTTTGAAGTATATGATACAATGTCTTCTATATCATAGCAATACCTTTGCCACTTTATCCGGGTCTGGTTTGGGGGGAGTGTAATGAATAGCCCCAATAGAACCGAGGTGTTCAGCGATGTTGTGAATAACACTGGTTTCAGGTTTTTGTGGAAGTATTTTTTAGGACTTACGCAGTAAGTTAGATTTGTGTTATACTTTTGTATTATGACGACCCT
>VXZL01000519.1 GCA_009845505.1 Candidatus Poribacteria bacterium
CTATAGGCTTGCACAAGGAACGATGACCAGATTTAATAGTTTAAAAAACAGATTTAATAGTTTAAAAATCCTTTTCCTTGCCTTCTGTTTGTGTCTCCTACCACGCCTCGGAAGCACAGCGCAAGAATCCCCTGATAACAAAACCAACGCTCTCGAACTTCCAACCTTTTCTGTCCTTCAAAAGTCCGAATCCCTTGAACTAAAAACAGGCACTCTGGAATTCACGGTGAAGTATCCGCCAATCCTCCCCAATAGCGAGCGGATAACGGAAGCGAGTGGAAAAGTCCTTGTCCGCGGCATAGATTATCAAATCGATCCCTATTTGGGAAAAATCACTTTAACTGAGCGGGATACTACCGTTGCACCCAATCTGTCCTATAGGCTTACGATAACTTATCGAACGCTGCCCTTTGCAATTAAGCAGGTCTATAAACGCGACCTTTACGGTATCGAAGTTGGCAGTCAGCAAGAGGACGATCAACAATTGACGGTTAGCAATCAGCAAAGAGATTTTCTTGCTGAAGGTTTCCAACAGCCGACAACCGACAGCCAATTAGAAGTCTCCGGTAGTCAAACATTTGGGATTTCGGTCGGTAGCGGGCGGGATATAACGCCGAACCAGGAACTTCGGGTCAACGTGGAGGGGAAAGCTTCCCAGAATATTGGTGTGTTGGCAATGCTATCTGACCAAGATTTACCTATCCAACCCGAAGGCACGACGGAAAATATTCAAGACATCGATCAGAAGTTAATTCGCATCACGCATCCGAATATGCGAGGTACATTAGGTGATTTTGAGGGATCCCTCGGTCCATCAGAGTTTATCTTCTTTCCGCGTGCATTGGAGGGCGTGCAAGTTGAAGGCGATTTCAAGTGGGTAAACTTTCATCTCATTCCCAGTGCCATTCCCAAGGGGCAATCTACAAGCTTAGTCCTGCGGGGTGAGGAGGGGCGTAGCGAATACCGACTCACAGTTGACGGGCAGTACGTCATTGTGAAAGCAGGCAGCGAGATCGTTTGGCTGAATGGCGATAGAATGCGCCGCGGTGAAAATAACGATTACGTTATCCGTGAATACGGGGATCCCATCGTTGAGTTCAACAGCAAGCATCTCATAACAAGCAACGACGTGATTCGCATCGACTTTGAATACATTCCCGAAGAGCGGGCATATCAACAAAATCTTTACGGACTCAACAGCATTTTCACGCTACCAGGTGAATGGATATCCTTCGGTGCCTCCTACGCCGTTGAAACGGATCTGAATCAGCCAGAGCAGGCTTTAATCTCTTTCGCTGAGGAGGATTTGGAAGCACTTCGCCAAAACATACTTGACCCCGACGGGGATGGTTCACTTCTCATAGCACCCCAAAAACATAGCGTCTGGGGACTGGAAAGTCGCTTAAACCTTACCGAGAAGGCTTATGTTGAAGGAGAGGTCGCTTACAGTGCTGTTGATGGAAATACTTATTCTACCGTTGATCGGAAAGAGGTGAGTCAGGCATGGAAACTCATCGGTTATGCAGATTGGGACTTCGCAACCTGGTCTGATAAATTGCGTCCTAAGGTAACAACAAACCTTGATGTTCGAGCAATGGATGCTAACTTTGTACCCGTTGGTGCATCAAGCAGCAATCGTACCCGCTCCCGTTATGAGACCCAATACGCCAAGGAAGGATTTGATGATGCGTTTTTGCTCGGCATCGCGGGACCCTCGCGGACTGCCCAAGATGAGCGAACCATCAATTTTGACATCCGAGTGCTTCCAGTGGATTGGCTTGAAGTCGATGCCGGGGTCGGTAGAAGTGAGGAGAGGGATCCTGAACCGAATAGCGGTCAGCAGGACGGTGTGGCGGTGGCAAACGTTGGTGAACACCCCAACGATCTTTTTCTCGACAGCCGACAGCCGATTGCTGATAGTCAATCCGCAACTATCCGTAATAACTTCAATTGGGGCATAAATTTTAATAGCGGTCAGCGGTCAGCAGTCGGTGGTCAGAATTATAGCGGTCAGCGATCAGTCGTCAGCCGTCGGCAAGAAGACCTTGTACCGGGCACAGAAGTGTCACGGTCCAGGACTACTGAGAGCCGTCAGCCGACAGCCGATAGCCTTAAAAAATGGCTCCCAAACCTGCGTTGGGACGATTATCGGAGTAGCTCGCGTGTGGAGGATGTCAATTCAACCATAACGCAATTACAGCGAAAGTCGCGGCAAGAGGGGAACCTCTCTTATCCTATCGGACCCTTCAGAATCATGGGGACATTGGGCACGGTTGAATCGACTGAGGCGCGCAATGCTCTGCTAAACCAAAAGCGAAACCGCGCGACCGGTCGCCTCAATCTCGCGCAAGACTGGGCATCCTTTGATACCAGTCTTTCTCTTGAGGAGGCTTTTGCGAAAGAACCGCTACTCACGATAGATAATGAATCGATCGGGCTGTCCGATTGGCAACCGAGTACCACGGCGCGAACGTGGAAAGTTGGTGCCTTTTCACAACAAGAGTCCTTTCTCAAAGGTGGGATGAATCTATCAGCGAACGTCGCACGCCGCACCTTAAAAGCACATACCGATCTCGGAACAGATACGACAACCCAACTTGCAGATGTTGGTTTTCAGTTGACACCGCTCAGTCGCGCAATTGATATGGAGATCACCTACGAATTGGATAAAAAACTGACCAGTCAACGCCGTGAGGTCTACACCGACATCCATCCACATACAGGTATTCCGCTCCTACCGGGTGAAGGATATTACGTGAAATTGGACGATTTACACTATGTAGAGGATCCCGAAGAGGGTACCTATATCAAAATTTATCAAAACGTCGGTGATAAGCCAACAACGGCAGTGGATGCGGAATTTCGGTTACGGTTTCAACCGCGTCAATTTTTCGCACGCCGTGCCCGCGAGCAACAAAACCAACGGCGCAATGCCACACAGAACCGTGATAGTTTACGCCCTACACCGCAGAATAGCCGTCAGCAAGCAGCTAGCGAACAGCCAACAGCGAACGGCGAACAGCGAACAGCCAATACAGAGTGGTTTCTGAGTGCGCTGAGAGGACAAACACGATTTTGGTTGACCGAGGAACAGGAGGTAGAGGATGCGGTTTCGCTCTATTTGCTGCAAAGCCTACAAGGTTCAGATACACTTTTCGGACGATTGAACCAACACCATCGGCTTGAATTTTCACCGTCACCCGCATTCAGTTTTGAATTCAACCTTCGCACCGGTGAGACGCTTAATCGCCGAATTAACAACCAAGAACGTCATAGACGGCATCGGACTTATGAGGTCAGTCTTTCTGTGAATCCGACCCAACGGATGTCTGTCAATGCAAACTGGGAGCAACGCCGGGAGACCGAGAGGTATGGTCAATTCGATTTTGAGATTGCCGCGCCCCTACCAAACGGAGATGAAACAGAGTCTTCTCCAACCCCCATCTCCGACCTACGCCAATTTGAGCAGATTACCGAATTGGGACTCCGATATGAACTGAGTCGCACCCTCCGATGGAACGGCACCGGTGGATACAGACAGACAACCGACGAGGAGCAATTCGACGAGGAACCGGAAGCCAGAACGCGCACTTTTTTCTATGAGAATCGTGTTGTTTACAGTCTTATCGGTAAGGGACGTATTGACATCAACTACAAACTCGGCTATGGCGAAAGTAGTGGGGGTATACCCTTTGCGCAATATACTTTCTACGAAGGCATCAGTCATGAAATTCGCACAACTGCTGATTACAGGTTGCGAAGATTTACCGATCTCTTGTTTCGACTCAATTACCGCCTCCTCTCAACAAAACAACGCAAACCCGAACACCGCTTAGAGATGACAGTGAGTGCAGAACTTTAAACACGCCTCCACTCGGTAGACGAGTTTCCCAACCGCACCTGCTCATAGTGTATTACTTTCCAACTGTCCTTCGCTTAATATCACCCCACGTGGTAGAAACCTTATCTCTGGGTGAAACAGCGAGAAAGTTGCCTTTCATTGCTGTTCTGACTTCACTTTCGGTGAGCGCGCGACTCCAGATAGCAACTTCATCAATCAAACCGTGGTCGAAGGCATACTGCTTTTTGCCCTTGGCGCATCCAATCCGTAAATCCTCATCATTTGTGTCTGCGAAAACTTTAGTTGGTTCAAAACCTACCTTCTCTGTGTCGAAAAAAACTTCGCCATTAAGATAGATTGTCCTGAACGCCCCGTCGTAAGTTCCAACAACGTGGTGCCACGTTCTCTTGCCCAGACTCGGAATACTCACACTGAGCCTCGAGTGATTTCCATTGCTACCCAAGCTCATCACAAGAATAGTCTTTGCTGCGTTTATTAAATCGCCAATGTTCCAGTGAACATCCTTAACCTGAAAAACTGCCATACCGTAAGCATGCATATTTGCAGGTCCAGCATAAGACCCTTTATCAAGCCAGTAGCCGGATCCATTAGCCCAATTTTCCCGATAAATCCAGGCACTCATGGTTATTTCACTAATTTTCAATGTCTCCGAGGCGGGAACGTTGACGCAATCTTCAGTATTTGCCCTAATCTTAATGGCGTCACCATGTTTGCCTTCAACAAAATTCACATTCTGGACAACTCTGGCATCCAAGTCATTGCCGGATGCATCAAGAATTCGTTTGTTTTTCACATTGTCAAAAGTGAGATACAGGACGAGGTCATCCTCCAGTCCAGCAGAGGCTTGGCTCCCTATAAATAGCACAACGACGAAAAGAAAGAGTATCCGTTTCATTTTCACTCCTCCGATGGGTATTGGTGTGGGACAATTTCAACAATCTCATTCCCCGAGTTTGCCTTGAAAAATGCAACAATATCGTCAATCATTTCTGGCGTGATTTCATGCCCAGTATTCTCGTATGTGACAAATTGCGCTGGAATACCAAGTGTCTGATATATCGATTGACTCACGTGCCACCGGTCCGGCATCATTTTAACGCCAATCAGTCCTCTGACCAATTCAGCATCTACTTCATCATAAGCATCTCGATGTGGAACAGTGTCGTTGTTGTCCAAAGCACCCATGTAGATGTACTGGGAGACCTGCTTATATGCCGTTTCATCAAACTCAATATCAGCGACCTCTTTCACGTCTGCGATTCCTACTGGATAGCGGAGTGTTTTATCTTCCCAGCGATCTGTTGGAAAAGTCGGAATGCTGTTGACGCCGCCAGTTGCGACCGCACGAACAACCGTTGGGTGCAAGATAGCAAACCGATTCGTAAATGTCCCGGAAGCCGAAAATCCGTTCATGAACACCTTCTCATTTACCTTTACATTATTGTGCCTTAGAAGCCGCTGGGCATGGGCTATCATTTTGATGAGCTGCAAGTCAATTCTCCTAAGTTCGCCCTCTTGAATTAGGAGCGCGTCCCTATCTAAAGCATGTGTGTAGATTTGCCAGCGATCTCCCCTAGGCCGCGGAAAAACTGGCACTAATAACGGAACTTTCAGTTCTCTTGCGATGGCAGTCGCATGAGATTTTTCTGCTAATGCCTTTGTTTTCCTATCCAGGCTTTTAAAACTGTGAACCGGTCCTGTGTTGCACGGTTCTACCAGCAGATGGACCGGCCTGTTGACATCTATGCCTTGTGGCACCAACAGATAATATGGAAAAGCGAACCCGTCTGTGAAGTCCGTTGAAACGCGACAAAACAGTTCACTTGAAAGATCAAGCTTTTCAATACCTTTTACGTTGATAGGTGTTGTATCCACGAAAGTCGGCGTAACTGGTTCAGGGCCTTCGGTTGTAAAGGTGAGGGTGTATTCTTCTAACGGATTGCCTGCTATATTTCTGATGTTCCCGTTACCACCTAATATAAGCCGGTAAATCTTTGAAGACTCCAAGGGACGCTCAAGTGAAATAATAAGGGTTGTGTTGTCGTTTGCCCATTGCATATCACCGACTGGAACCCCAGCAAACTCGACATCCATACCTAACATTCTTTCACTGAAGACGACGCTTATCTCCTTTAGATCCGTCGAAACTTTTTCAGATAAGTCTGGAATAATCCGCTTTACTTCTGGAACGGTCGTATCTGGACCTGGAAGCCTATCGGAGTTTCCGACAACAGTACACGTTTCAATAGCCGCTTCGTCTCGGTAATCGTTTTGCCATTTGTAGGTCCAGGCGTTACCTACTTGTAAAGGGAAATACTCTGTCTCATTTGCTGGAACCTTATATTCCGGCTCGGTGGTCACATCCAAATCGTCAGGGATAACTTCAACATATTCTGTCTCATTTGCTGGAACCTGATATTCCAGCAACTCCGCTTCTGTGGTGATACCGTTGGCATGTTCATAGCGCATTTTCACAACCCCAACTCCCTTAGCGAACCACAAATAGCGCGTGCCGTTCACAAGTGAACTCTTCAGTGGAGAGCCTGCCTTGGCTCTTGTAAAGACCGTTTTATGCTTGAGGCAGTCCAAGAAGGTCCCCGCAGCAATTTCTACCTGTTCATAACCTTCTATCGTCGTTTGTACCCATGTATCCCAGTGACCTTCTTGCGCCCAAGTATCTCCTATAACCAAAGGAGACCTGAAGAGATCGGTTTTATAGTAGAGGATGTAGTACATCAACATATACATGGGATTTGGGTCACCTTTGCTAGTCCCCGAAGTAGCATAACTTCTGGGTGTCAAAACTAAATCCGTTTTTTTAAGATGAAAGTTCCCCGCTGCCAAGAATGTTCCACTTTCTTCCTTGGTAATGGCACTAAGGGTGATGTAGCGTTCACCTGTGTTAGTATCGGTAGTTTCTGCTGCTTCATCTATCGGGGTGGCGGCAAATCTCGCCAGATATTCGGGTGGATTGGGTTGCCGTCCAGAACCGTCATTTTTGCTCAACGCAGGCGAATTTCCAAGTTGCGTCCGAATATCCGGTTTCGATTCAAGGTTCAACACAACAGAGGTGTCAATGAGTTCTACCTTCATCTCAGACATGGCATCGAAACTGTAGGGCTGCTGGAAGCGAGTTATATATTGGTTACCAGTACCCATCATTAGTAATACCACCGTTACAGCTGATGCAGCAACTATCCACGGCACTAATGGCTTACCTCCGGAGGGTACAACAGGTTTGATACGCGCAATTTCTTGCATGATGTTCTCGGTTAGATTTGCGGACAGTTGGAAACTGTCTAAAGCCTCTCGAATCATGGGTTCCTCCTTCTTTAGGCGTTGCTGAGCACGGTGGAGACGACTTCTAACGGTATTTGCCGATATACCCAAAAACTCGCTAATCTCCACATTTGACATCTCACCAAAGTAACGTAGTGTAATAATCGTGCGTTCACTCTCCTGAAGTTTCGCAAGCAGCTTTTTTACGATCTCACGTTGTGCTTCAGCTGTTCTACGCGCGTTTTCTTCAACAACATACGTCGAATACGTTGCTTTTTCTAACTGCGTGGTACTCGTCTGTTCCAGCGATTGCGTTCGTAACCGTTTTCTGCGGAGCCATGCAGCACACCGTCGCGTCGCTATTACGTAAAGCCAACCCGCAAAACGCTGTGGTTCTTTCAGTGTCGCCAGATTCTGGTACGCTTTCAAAAATGTATCTTGCGTAATATCTTCAGCAGTGTGGAAATCTCCGATCTTCCGCCACACAAGTGCGTGAACCGGCTTTTGGTATTTCCGCACAAGTTTAGTAAAAGCGACATCATCACCATCAAGCGTCTGGTGAACGAGTTCAGCGTCTCTGTTCTTCATAAAGTACCTCCCATCACCCTATAGTGACGCGACTTAGAGGTTGATTTGTTGCATAATTTTAAAAAATGGGTGAATGGAGCGGTTAAAAAGCGGGATATAGAGAGGAATTAACTTTTGGAAGGTAGGTGAAAAGAAAAAGGATGGAGTAAGAAGGATACGGACAAGGCAGAAATTGTAGCCGTTCTGCCACGAATCTTCGTCCTGTTTTTATTTTCCTGCAGTGTCTATGAAAATTCTGGCGAGAAAGGAATTAACCTGCTCTTCACCACTGAACGCATTACCGGCAACTCCCAGCTTAAAGAGCGTTCCTTCTTCAAAACGGTATGTGATCTTTCCCACTTTACCGCGCCGAATCCCTGATGCTGAGGTGAGCACAACCTTAGGCACGCCTTCTGTAGAGAGTTCACTGTCGCTTGCAAATAGAACAAACTTACCCGAAGCTTCGGCACTCCCTATCCAGATGTTAACAGTGAGTGTGCCTCCGTTTTTAAACGCTGTGGTGTCAATCTCAAAAACATTATAATCTTGATAGCCTCCTGTCGGTGTTTGAAAAACGCTCAAGATTTCCTGTAAAGGCTTTTCATCATTGAGAACGACGTTCTTTGCTTGTGCATGGAGAAACCTAACGACATGTTCCGATTGTGCTGCATCCGGTTTGGCTCCTTTACCTCTGCTCGGTGCCGTGGACCTACCCAATTGCGTCCGCACATCCGGTTTCGATGTAAGGTTCAGCGCGATAGGCGTATCAATCAGTTCCACTGTCATCTCCGATGTAGCGTCAAGGTCATAAGGCTGCTGGAAGCGGGTCAAAGATTTGTTACCTACTCCTAACGCCATCACAACCAAAACGAGGGTCGAGGCAGCGATTGCCCACGGCATAAAGGGGTTAACTGGGCCAGGCGTTTCAGGTTGAATGTCGGAGATTTTTTCCATAATACTTTCAGTGAGCGTCGCCCTAATTTGAAAGCCCTCTAACGCTTCTCGGATCATAGGTTCTGCTTGCTTCAGGCGATGTCGCGCACGACGGAGCCGACTCTTCACCGTGCTTGCCGATACCCCTAAAAACCGACTAATCTCTTCACAGGTCATTTCCCCGAAATAGTGAAGCGTGACGACCGTCCGCTCACTTTCCCGTAGCCGAGCAAGCAGCCTCTGTGCAATATCGCGTCGCGCTTCTGTTGCAGCCTTTGCTTGCTCCTCAATGACATACTCGGAATATGTCATTTTTTCGATCGCTTTGCCGTCTGTGTCTTCAAGCGGTTGCGTCTGTAGCCGTTTCTTTCTCTGCCACAGACAGCATTGACGTGCAGCAATTCTGTAGAGCCATCCAGCAAAACGCTGCGGATCCTTCAACGTCCCCAGTTTTGCATAGACTCTCAAGAAGGTATCCTGTGTGATCTCCTCAGCAGTATGAAAATCACCGACTTTCCGCCAAGCGAGTGCATGCACCTGCTTTTGGTATTTTTTCACCAATTGCGCAAAAGCATTTTCATTGCCTGTGAGGCTGTCTTGAATCAATTCGACCTCGGCGTTCTTCATCCGTTACCTCCGAAATGGGGTAACTTTATTTTTAATCTCCTTTAATGCTTTGCTTTGATTTTCCCCATGTTGTCATGAGCAAGTACCCTGAAGGTGAAACGTTTAAGCCAGTTGGGGCAAACCAATCCGCACGAGAATTATTTCCCTCGTGTGTCAATTGAGTCGGCTTGCCCCCATTCAAATCTGTTTTGAATAGTTGCACAGAGATGTGTTTCCCCGGTTGTCTAACTGCATCCGTGTAAATGAGTTCGTTGCCTTGTGGCGACCAGATAGGGCTCGTACAGATTGATTCTTCGTCTTTGATAACTTGGTGAAGCCCTGTACCGTCTCGGTTTACAACATAAATATTTGATCTTTCCCACCAAAGAAAACCATTGGGATCAAATCGTCCATCGATTTTTGAAAAGGCAATTTTTTTTCCTTGTGGCGACCAGCTTGGATTAACTATCCATGGTACCTCCTTTGGAAGCATCCTCTTTTGAGTGCGTGTCTGCAGGTTAAAAATCCCCAAGGGTGTGTGTTGGATACCTCCTACCACAAAGGCTATCTCGCTCCCATCGGGTGACCAACTGGGCATAAATCCGTCTGTCAGTTTCTCAATAGATGTACCATCTATTGCCGCGATATAGATCACTTGGTCAGGTTCCTCTCCTTGTGCGTAGGCAATCTGTTTACCGTCAGGAGACCACGTCGGATCTCTTCTAAGTTCCTTAGTTTTAAATACTTTCCGGACATTTGTGCCATCTGCTTCCATAAGGTACAGGTCAAAAAGCCCATCCCGATCTGAGATGAACAGAATTTGTTTTCCACTCGGAGACCATGCGGGATCATAATCTTCTGATCCCGCATGTTGGCTCACGTTCATCGGCGCGCTTCCGTCGGGATTCATGATATAGATTTCGGTATTTCCATCTCTTGTTGATGTAAACGCTATTTTTTCTATCTCTGGGGCTTTTGCCCACACACCAGTGCCGGGACTGAACAGTAATAACACGCTGATGGCGTAACTAAGGATTAGAAATACTGGAGCGATTTGGTTATCTGAATGTACCGGGG
>VXZL01000328.1 GCA_009845505.1 Candidatus Poribacteria bacterium
GGTAAATATAGATTGTTGGAGTATCTGAATTCAGGAGGATTCTCGTCGGTCTTTCGCGCTCGCGAAGAGATGACGAACCGAAACGTTGCCATCAAAGCCTTAGCAAAAACAGCATATCCGGCAGGTAGGATGAAGTTTTTGCTAAATGAATTTCAAGCAATGTCAAAGATTTGGGGACATCCCAATATTGTCTCGATTCATACAGTTGAACCGGGTACGGATGACTATGTTGCATGGATCGTGATGGAATATGTTGAAGGGAAAAGTCTTCACGAACTGATGCAGGAGGGCCCGCTTTCGCTAACCGATACAATCAATGTTGGCTTGGATATCTGCCGCGGACTGAAAGCAGCGCATGCTCACAAAATTATGCATCGTGACATCAAGCCCCAAAATATATTGCTCACGACCGATAAACAAGCGAAGGTCGCGGACTTCAGTATTGCCCGTATTTTTGGCGAAACCACCGAGTTTGCTGAAACGATGGCGGGAACGCGTCGCTATATGGCACCGGAACAACATTATGGATCTTATGACTATCGGGCAGACCTGTATGCCACAGCCCTTATTTTGTATCAAGCCGTGACGGGGCGATTCCCATTTTCGGGTGAGAACAAGGAGATGGATAAAAAGAAGGCTGCCGGCGAAATAGAAGAAATCTATAGATGTCCAGAGGTGCTTCGCACTTTCTTACAAAAGGCACTCCATCGCCAACTCTCTGAACGTCATCAAAATGCGACCGAAATGTACGATGAATTAGATCGTATCCGCCGAGATGAGTACGTCAAACAGGCTTCGCAGCTTATTGATGCCAGCGTCAATTCCAGCAATCCGAGATTAGCAGAGGCACTTGAACGATACCGCAAAACCTTCCGACTGCCTATTGAAGTCGCAGAACGAATGAATCAAAATCTTTTTTTTGAGCAGCGGCGGAAAGAGGAAAATAATAAGCGTGAGAAGTTGGTTGCCCAAATCTACAAACATTATACACTTGCTACACGCTACATTGAGAGCCAAGACTACATGGGCGTTTTTGAAGAAGTCCAGAAAGCGACGCGGCTTTGTCTGGATGACCAAGAGTTACTTAGAACCGTTGATAACCTCTTCCGGCAGCTTAATATCACGACACCTCCTTTGGCAGCAAGTCCGACTGTTGAGGAAATTATCACACTCATTCAGAAATTACCGGATAACGAAAATGCTGTGCTTCGTACATGGCTTGATAACCAAGAACTTACCCGTGAAGAGACGGAGACCGATATAGTTCCTATCCAACCCCAAGTTAAAGCATCGGGCAGCTATCGGATGATAATTGAGGAAGCATCGCCAGAATTTTTGCTGGATCAAGTCCATATTGATATTCAGTATCCGCACGAGGAAGAAGCGTTTCATATTTTCCAAAAAATCCAGATTTACCAGCAACAAGGACGGATGCGGCAGTGTCACGTCCTCTATAATAAACTGGGGAAGTTCTACCAAAAGCAAGCACGCAGCTTTGCCAAAGCGGATAATCTCGAACTTGTCGCCAACTGTTATACGCGTGCAAGATTCGCGTATACTGTTGCCGACAAATTTCGACTTGCCAGGAAAAATGCGAAAAATGGTGGGATTTACTACACCCGCCTTGGACGCCAATTTGAACTCCAGCGCTCATGGGAAGAAGCCGGAAAATCTTATATCCTTGCCGCCTTCAATCATAGCTACGCAAATCTGCCAGCCCTTGTTGAAGAGTGCCACAGAATGGCAACTGTCTGCTATTTCAACGCCGCTGAGAGTGCGCATCTGAATCGTGAATTACAGATCGCTTATGACTATTACATGTTAATCATGATGATAGGCGAGAAGATGTCGGCACCCACAAAGGTGGTGAGTGAGGCACAAAAACTTATCTCGGAAATCCCTGTTCAGAGTTAGAGGAGCACGACGTGAAAGCATCTTTAAAGCGCGGAGAGGTTCTTATAGGGACGTTTGTCCTTGAATTTGGAGGCTCCGCAATTGCGACGCTTTTGGCAAGTGCTGGGGCAGATTTTATTATTGCTGATCTGGAACATAGCTCGTTTTCTATAGAAACAATGGGACGTATAATTCGGGACGCACGCGGCGCGAATTTGCCGTGTATTGTGCGTGTTCCGATTCTTGAACGCCATTTTGTTTCTCGCATCCTTGACGCAGGCGCAACAGGGGTCATGATTCCACGGGTCGAATCCGGTGAAGATCTCGAAAAAATCCGAAACTGGACGAAGTACGCACCTGAAGGGGACCGAGGGGTCGCATTCGGTATCGGACATACCGACTATGGTGACTTCACAAAACTTGATACCCAGGCGTATGTGCGTCGGGCAAACGAAGAGATCCTTAGCATAGGACAAATTGAGACCGTCAAAGCTGTTGAAAACTTGGAGGACATTCTCGCCACTGGTGGGCTAGATGTTATCTTTATTGGACCTTATGACTTATCCACCTCTATGGGGATTTCCGGTGAACTTGAACATCCGTTGCTTCTGGATGCAATAAAAAAAGTCATCGCGCTTACACAGCGATACAATGTTCCCTTGGGTTGTTATGTCAACGATTTTGAAAGTGGCGAACAGTGGTTAAGGCATGGTGTGCAATTGATAGCGTGTGGGAATGATGCTTTTTTGTTAACCTGTAAATTTGCCGAGGAAAGTCAGAAATTTAGAAATGCGGTGGGTTCTTAAACGCGAATCTTGTCGCGAAAAAAATGGAAACTTACGATATTCTTACAATCGGGCGGAGTTCTATAGATCTCTACGCAAATGACATCGGAGCTCCCTTCACCGACATTAAAAGTTTTGGTGCCTTCGTTGGTGGGTGTCCTACCAACATCAGCGTTGGTGTACAGAGACTTGGGCTTCGGGCTGCGTTGCTTACGGCTGTCGGTGAGGATCCGGTTGGAGAATTTCTTCTCAAGTTTTTGAATAATGAGGGTGTTGAGACACGATTTATCCCCTGCAAACCCGAACATCGGACGAGTGCTGTTGTTCTCGGTATTGAACCACCGGATCGGTTCCCATTAATTTATTATCGTGATAATTGTGCGGATATTGAACTGACAATTGATGACGTTCTTGCTGCACCGGTTGCCGAGAGTCGAGCTGTGCTAATATCAGGAACTGGCTTGAGCAAAGAACCGAGCCGTAGTGCAACAATCTATGCCGCAGAGCAAGCAAAAGCATTGGGAAAGAAGGTCTTTTTGGACCTCGATTTTCGGGCAGATCAATGGCACGACCCAAGAGCGTTTGGGATTGTTATTCGGTCTGCCTTGCGCTATATTGACATCGCTATCGGGACAGAGGAAGAAATCAAAGCAGCTACGCTTAGGAATGTTTCTCAGCTCACAATTGAGCACTCCCAAATTTCAAATCCTACGATTCAAGGGGATATGGCGGTGGCTATTGAGACGCTCTTAGGGGCAGGTCCAAATGCTCTGATCGTGAAGCGCGGTATTGAGGGAGCAGATGTCCATTTGGCAAGCGGTGAGGTCGTTCACGCAGCACCGTTTCCTGTCGAAGTTTACAACACCCTTGGTGCTGGAGATGCCTTTGCCAGTGGTTTTGTCTATGGGAACCTCAGCGATTGGAGTTGGGAAAAATCAGCACGTCTTGGCAATGCTACGGGTGCGATTGTCGTAACACGGCACGGTTGTGCCAACTTTATGCCAACGATGCCTGAGGTCAACGAGTTTGTCGCGGAACATGGCGGATGGTAATAAATACGGTTTCCAACTTTGTGCAACTGTGCTCTGCACGTTAGTTTCTACACACTATATTACTTCATAATACCATAAGTAGTTTGGGGACAAGAAAAGCCTATCCAGTCATCAATCGGCACACTATTTAGATCTGAATCAAAAGGTGGATCTATATATGATGACGCGTATCAGGACTGAAATAGCGAAAAAGGGTGGTACTTTGCTACAAGGGACTATAGAAGGAGACAAAGCTTATATTCGGTGGCAAATCTTGCAAGCCTAACAAAAGAGTAGATCACGAACCTGCTAAGCGCGGTCGCCGAACAGAGAAAGATACCATCATTGGAACAATCCAACGCGGCGGTAAAGTCGTTGCTCTACTTGGCCGAAACTCACTGGGCCAAGTATTCTGAAGTTTATCGGTTCTGTTACGAATCTCAAGGATTCTACGTTAATAACTGATAAGTTCTGAGCGTATGGATTGATTAGTAAAAAAATGAAATATGCTGTAATCAATCACCGAGAGTAGTATGTTAATGGTGAAACACATACCAATACTATTGAAGGTTTTTTGTCATTGTTAAAACGGGCATGGTATGTGCTATATCATCACTATCAGACAGGCTATACACCCCTCTACGTGGCGGAACAATGCTACAACTATAACTATCATGATACTGACCTCTTTTGGAAGTTTTTGAAGGAGTGCATATGAAATGAAAAAGGCTAAAGATAGCGAAGTTAGATTGTATGGTTTTATACTTGATAAACTCAAAGAACTCGGTTGGGATACTCGGTCTCCTAAAAATGGAGGTCAAGTTTATGCTCAAAATGAGCTTAGATATAACGAGCAATTAAAAATAGCCCTCGGTTTGCTATGTCCAGAGTATATTGTAGAGTTGAGTGAGCGAGAATACTGGGTTATTGAAGCAAAAGCTGCTATCAAAGACCTGTACTGCCACCGGAAATTTAGACCACTCCGTAATATAAGATTGTGCTACAATGACGATCTACTTTGAAAGGAGCATTCCGATGGCCAAACGCAGAAGATTCACTGCTAAGTTTAAAGCAGCAGTTGTGCGTGAAGCACTTACGGGCGACAGTTCCCAAGCAGAACTCTGTAGACGACATAACCTCAGCGAAAATCAAGTCTCCACATGGAAACGACAATATCTTGAACATGCTGAAACCTTTTTTGAGTCGGAAACCGAGAAGCACTCCAGCGAGTCAGCGGAGCGGATCGCTCAACTTGAACAACTTGTTGGGCGGTTGACCCTGGCGATGGAAATCCCAAAAAAAGCATTGACGCTCTTGGATTGAGTCCATCTCAACAGCGCTGTCTCGTTGAGACGTTGCGCAAGGAGTATGCCATGCGAGAGATTTGTGAGGTGCTGGGTTTCAACAAGAGCACCTTCTATTATCAACCCAAAAGCGACCCCTCTGAAGATGTCCTACGCGCTGAAATACTGCGATTGGCAGCGGCGTATCCAACATATGGGTATAGACGTATCACGAAGATGCTGGTGGCTGAAGGGACCCCCGTTGGGTATAAGCGCGTTGCTCGGTTGATGAAAGAGATGAATCTCTTGGTCTCGGTCAAGCGTGCGTGTCGAACCACCAGATCGCTTCAAGGCGATAAACCGTGGAGCAACCTGCTTGAACCCCTTGAAGTCTCTCATCGGGATCAGGTCTGGGTCGGTGATATCACCTACGTCCGCCTCAACAGCCGCTTCATCTATGTCGCTGTGCTCATGGATGTCTTCACACGTATGATTCGAGGGTGGAACCTCGGTCAACACTTGAGCCAAACTCTGACATTGAAACCCTTGGAGCAAGCATTACACGACAGGGTTCCGGAGATTCATCATTCCGATCAAGGGGTGCAATATCTTTCAAAGGCGTATCTCTCGCTGCTCAAAGCACACGCTATTGAGATTTCAATAGCTCGCAGCGGGCGTCCTTGGGAGAACGGATACGCCGAAAGACTCATCCGCACCCTCAAGGAAGAAGAAGTCCACCTCAACGATTACCAAGATATTACCGAGGCTCGACAAAGCATCGGTCATTTTCTCACACAGGTATATAACCATAAACGTCTCCATTCGGCGTTAGGGTATCTGACTCCTGCCGAATTTCAGAGACAAACCTTCTCTTAACTTTGCGAAATTTCGGTCTAAATTAAAGGTGGCACTTCAGTTCCACATGTGTTCGTGGAAAGAAAAAAGATTGCCTTCTAATGATTTTTGTGGTATACCTATAATACCACGTAGTGAGGACTTACTACCTGCCTACAAGGGAAACTGTCTCCTTGTCGACCGACTGTAGTCAGCGGTAAAAAGCGTGGGACGTGGAATACTCAATGGCAATAAGATCACATAAGATTGCGTTAGATACGACAGCGGTCCAACGTTCATGGTTTTCAAAGCAGTGTGGTTATGCACGATTTGCCTATAACTATGCGTTGTCAGATTTTAAGAAAAACCCAAGTCATTGGCAAATCCTTGCCAAGCGTTTTAATGTCGCCAAACGAGGTATAGGGTGGACAAGTAATATGGATCAACGTGCTGCGTTGTTTGGTATAAAAAATCTTGGCAATGCTATATCTCGTTGGCGAAAGGGTCAAAATAGGTTTCCGAAACATAAGAAACGTAGTCATCGTCAGTCTTATAGCACTGACCCGAACTCAGTCACTGTTGAAGGTAATCGCATAAAGTTGCCGAAAATTGGGTGGGTTGGCATGTTTGAGGGGCTGCGGTTTGAGGGAGAAATTGTTAAGATAACAATCTCAAGGATGGCACATAGGTGGTTTGCCTCAATAACGTTGGACACAGGAACACCACATGCTCCACGAGATACACGTGGACTCCCTGTTGTCGGTGTAGATGTAGGCATTAACACGTTAGCAACTCTTGATAATGGCACAAAGTATTTAAATCCAAGACCGCTGAAACGCTATGAGCGTAAACTCAAGCGAGAACAGCGTAAACTCAGCAAGAAAGTGTTTCTATCTCAGAACTGGTATAAGCAGAAACGTAGAGTCGAGCGTATCCACTATCGGATTGCGTGTATACGCGAAGATGCCCAGCATAAAGCGTCTACAGAGATAGTTAACAATGCAAGTGCTATTGGTATTGAAACGCTAAAGATTACCAACATGCTGAAAAATAAAAGGCTTGCAAAGGCGTTGTCAGATAGTGCGTTAGGTGGCTTTCTGTCTAAGCTCAAGTCTAAAGCAGAAGTGATTGGTATACCTATAATCCAAGCCCCACAGTTTTTTGCGTCAAGTCGGACGTGTAGTTGCTGTGGACACAATAAGGAAGATTTAACGCTGGCGAATAGAGAATACCATTGTGTTTTCTGTGGATATACACAGGATCGTGATATAAACGCCGCCATCAATCTAAAATACCTCGCCGTTGGGCAGACGGAGAGTCTAAACGCTTGTGGAGTTTGAGTAAGACCTCCACAAGGGAGGCATCGGATAATGAAACAGGAATCAAAGAACCCTACGCCTTTAGGTGTAGAAGTTGTCAGAACACGCAAACTTACGATGGGACAAGCCATCGTTCAATTTCTTCAGCAACAATATGTTGAGCGAGATGGGAACGAAACGCAGTTTTTCGCGGGGATGTTCGGTATCTTTGGTCACGGAAATGTTGCTGGTATCGGACAAGCCTTGCATCAGTATTCTGACTCATTTCGGTTCTATCAGACCCGAAATGAGCAATCTATGGTGCATACCGCCGCTGCGTTTGCTAAGATGAACAACCGTCTTCGGATATTTGCTTGTACATCTTCTATTGGTCCAGGGGCGACGAACATGCTTACGGGTGCTGCGGGTGCCACTATTAACCGGTTGCCTGTTCTCTTGTTACCGGGCGACATCTTTTCCACCCGTTTAGTTGCGCCAGTTTTACAGCAATTGGAGTCGTCGAGTTCTCAAGATTATTCGGTGAACGATTGCTTTAAGCCGATTTCGCGTTACTGGGATCGGATTAATCGTCCAGAGCAGATAATCACAGCGTTGCCGGAAGTGATGCGTGTCTTGACATCGCAGGCAGATACGGGCACTGTAACTTTGGCACTTCCGCAAGACGTTCAAGCCGAGGCGTATGACTATCCTTCACAACTCTTTGAGAAACGCGTTTACACTATACCTCGTCCGCGTGCGGATGCGGGGTTGTTCAATCGGGCAGCGGCCTGGATTCGTGAGAGCAAACGCCCATTGATTATTGCCGGTGGGGGTGTTATCTACAGTGAAGCCACGGAACAACTCGCCCAATTTGTGGAAAAGACCGGTATCCCGGTCGGTGAAACCTTCGCTGGAAAAGGTTCACTGTCCTATAATCATCCACAGAATCTCGGTGCAATTGGCGCGACGGGCACACCGGGGGCAAATATCACAGCACGCGAAGCGGACTTAGTGATAGCGATTGGCACCCGTTTGAGTGATTTCACAACGGCTTCCAAAACGGCTTTCCAAAATCCGGATGTCCGTTTCATCAATATTAATGTTGCTGAATTTGATGCCTATAAACACGCTGCTTTACCGCTTGTCGCCGATGCTCGTGTCACACTTGAGGAACTTGCTACCGCTGTTGGAGACTATCGTGTTGATGCAGCCTACGCCGCACAAATTGAGAAGTATCGTGATGAGTGGGAAGTCGAAGTTGATCGACTTTATCATCTCGGACACGGACCCTTACCGAGTCAAAGCGAAGTAATTGGTGTGGTTAACGAATTTTCGCGTCCTGAAGATGTCATGGTTTGTGCGGCAGGGAGCCTGCCTGGCGACTTACACAAATTGTGGCGGACACGTAATCCGAAACAGTATCATTTGGAATATGGCTACTCATGTATGGGATATGAAATCGCCGGTGGGTTAGGCATCAAGATGGCGGATCCAAGTCGCGATGTGTATGTCATGGTAGGGGACGGTTCATATTTGATGTTAGCACAGGAAATTATTACATCAATCCAAGAAGGCTATAAACTAATTATTGTTCTTGTGAACAATGAGGGGCATAGCAGCATCGGAGGACTGTCTCGCGCAACGGGCGCGCAAGGTTTTGCTACCCGTTTCCGTTACCGCGACGAAGAGAACGGTCAACTTGCGGGTGACTTTTTACCGGTGGATCTTGCAGCGAATGCTGGCAGCCTCGGTGCCAAGGTGATTGAAGCGACGACCTTACAAAGCCTGAAGGCTGCACTGGCTGAGGCACGCGAAGCGGAGCAGACAACCGTTGTAAAGATTGATGTGGACTACTACGAAGGGGTCCCGCGCTATGAATCCTGGTGGGATGTGCCTATCGCAGAGGTTTCCGAAGTTGACACGGCGCAAGAGGCGTATAAAGAATACGAGTCTGATAAACGGAAAGAGCGTTATTTCCTATAAGCATCAGCATAACTTCAATGGAAGGAAGATTGTGAAAGCATCAGAACTTTTAGAGAACGTTAAGTCTGGAGAGGCTGTCCAGTGTGGTTCGTGTGATGAGAAAATTCCAGCGGACGAAGTTTTAGGGTTCGTATTTAAGTTGGGAAAACTCGCACCGCGTATGGAAAATGCGAACGTCGGTGAGATTACTTGTGTCCACTGTCAAGAAGCAGATCCGGATATCAAGATTACACCGCGCGGACCGGATATTAAGTTTACTCGCGGCGATTAATTAATCTGTCGAGACACGTAATCCTATCTGTCTGTATTTCAGGATGTCCGAATACATTGTTGGTAGAAATCCAGTTATCGAATATCTACAGCATCGTGCGCGTTATATCGAAAAAATTTGGGTTGCTGAGGGGAGCAGCCACTCGCGGGTCCGTCACATCATCGCGAAGGCACAACAGGCGGGTATCCCGGTAAAACGCTGCGCGCGACGTGAATTGGATAGCATCGAACCCTCTGTTCCGCATCAAGGTGTTATCGCACTTGTTAATCTAACGCATTATAGTGACCTGCCAACAATACTCGCAAAGATACAAAACAATAAGACGGATTCATTGTTGGTAATGTTGGATGGTGTTCAGGATCCGAGGAACCTTGGTGCGATTCTCCGGACTGCGGATGCTGCTAACGCCGATGCTGTCCTCATTCCAAAGAATCGCGCTGTTGGTATCACGCCGGCTGTACACAAAGCGTCGGCGGGTGCGTCTGAGCACGTACCTATCGCCAGGGTAACGAATATTGCGCGAACTATAGATCTTCTGAAGAAAGCAGGTATATGGGTCGTCGGTTCTGCTGGAGATGCGTCCTGTGCATATACGGATGCGGATTTCAAGGTTCCGCTGTGTCTCGTTTTAGGAAGTGAAGGTGGGGGTATTCGGAGACTCGTGAAACAGAAATGTGATTATCTCGTACACTTACCGATGTTAGGACGAATTGACTCCCTAAATGTTTCCGTTGCAGCGGGTATCCTATTATACGAAGTGCTTCGGCAACGTACCTGAGAATTTCATTAAGTCCGTTAAATAAAACCCTCTTCCTTTAGGCTGACAAAGATGCCGTCTCCGATAATGACATGATCCAATAC
>VXZL01000099.1 GCA_009845505.1 Candidatus Poribacteria bacterium
AAGGAGAAAAATATGTCTCAAGACGTTATCACTTCTACACAGTTAACCAACTTATCACCTGCTCACAGTGGCAAGGTCCGAGACCTCTACGATCTCGGAGATGAACTCCTGATTGTATCCACCGATCGGATTTCGGCGTTCGATGTCGTTTTACCGAACGGTATTCCTGACAAAGGGAAAGTCTTGACCGGTTTATCCACGTTCTGGTTCAACTACACCGAATCTGTCGCCGACAATCATCTCATTACAACGGAAGTCGAGGATTATCCCGATGTCTTACAGTCGGATGCAGATCTTTTAAAAGGACGTTCTATGCTCGTCCGCAAAGCAGAACGCGTTGATGTTGAGTGCGTTGTGCGTGGCTATCTTGCAGGCTCTGGCTGGTCGTCGTATCAGAAAACCGGCGAAATCTGTGGGCAGAAACTGCCCCCAGGATTACAAGAGTCAGACCGGCTCCCAGAACTCCTTTTCACACCGACAACCAAAGCGGAACAGGGAGAACACGACGAACCAATCTCCATTGAAGAGATGCGAAATGAGGTCGGCAGCGACTTGACGGATCGCTTGATTGATGCGAGTTTTGAACTCTTCAGAGCCGCCAGCCAACACGCTGAAAGTGCCGGAATTATCCTCTGTGACACCAAGTTTGAGTTTGGGCAGCGCGACGGTAAACTGATTGTTATCGACGAAATTTTCACACCCGACTCCTCCCGTTTCTGGCCCGCCGAGCTCTACGAACCCGGTAGACCGCAGCAGAGTTTCGATAAACAGTTCGTCAGAGATTACCTTTCCGAGATCGGTTGGAACAAAGAACCGCCTGCCCCAGAATTACCGGAGACTGTTATCTCTAAAACAAGCGAAAAATACCGCGAAGCGTATCGTCTCATTGTTGGTGAAGAATTGTAGGACTTACGCACGCAGCTCTGCTGTAGCACAAACTTTTAGTTTGTGTATTCTGTAGCACAAACTTTTAGTTTGTGTCCTGGAGTAACCCGAAATGGCAAGTCCCCTGAACGGTATAAAAGTCTTGGACCTGACACGAGTGCTCGCCGGTCCTTATGCCACAATGCTTCTCGGCGATCTCGGTGCGGAGGTCATCAAGATTGAACAACCCGGTACAGGGGACGAATCTCGCAATTTCGGTCCCTTCAAAAACGGGTTTAGTCTCTACTTCATGAGCGTCAATCGTGGGAAACGGAGCGTGACGCTCAACCTCAAGACCGAACGGGGACGCGCGATATTCAAACGGTTGTTGAATCAGACCGATATTCTGGTGGAGAATTTCCGTCCCGGAACGATGGAAAAATTGGGTTTGAGTTATGACACGCTCAAATCTGAGTATCCGTCGCTTATTTATGCAGCGTGTTCCGGTTTTGGGCAGACGGGTCCCTACGCGCAGCAGGGCGCGTATGATATGATTATCCAAGGGATGGGCGGTATTATCAGTATCACTGGTGAACCCGATAGACCCCCTGTGCGTGTCGGTACCTCTATCAGCGACATTACCGCTGCGCTCTTCACGACAATCGGTATCCTTTCTGCACTGCACCATCGCAACCAAACGGGTAAGGGACAGTTTGTTGATGTGGCAATGTTAGATAGTCTTGTTGCTGTTTTGGAAAATGCTGTTGTCCGCTATTTCGCAACGGGTGAGGCACCAAAACCGCTCGGGGCCAGACATCCAGCGATCACACCCTTCGAGGCGTTCGCATCTGCTGACGGACACGTTATTATTGCCCTTGGAAACGATACCCTTTGGTCAAAGTTCTGTGAGCACGTCGGTAGGCAGGAACTCATCTCGGATAAACGGTTTCGGACGAATGCAGACCGAACAGAAAACCACGATCAACTCTTCCCGATCCTTTCGGAGATTATGTCGCAACGCGCAACAGACGATTGGATTGACGCACTCGGCACGATTGGTGTCCCCTGCGGTCCCATCAATGCGATGGACAAGGTTGTTACCCACCCACAAGTCCAAGCACGGGAGATGATTACACGCGTCGCACACAAAATCACGGGTGAAGTTGAAGTGCCGGGCGTACCTATTAAACTATCAGAAACCCCCGGCAGCGTGGACGCACCGGCACCGAGTCTCGGCGAACACACGGTTGAGGTCTTGACGGGTTTGTTGAAAATAGATACGGATGAAATCGAGCAGTTAAGGCAAGATGGGATCATTTAGAACAAACCTTACCGCAAAATAGCGGTCAGCAGTCAGGTCGCTGCGCTCTCAGCAATCAGTGGATCGTGTGGCAATTTCGTTCGTTATCTTTGCCACAAGCTGCTCTTACTGACGGAAACTGAAACCGACAGTTGATGGGTATTCCTCTGACTGCTAAGAGTGGAGTGGAGCGTTAGCGGAACGGAACGCCCTGACACCTGACCGCTGGCAACTACTTGAAAGGAGTCCACATGTCGGACGAAACCTTGCAAACACTACACGGAACAACCCTTTTGACGCTGGAGGGAGATCTTGCTGCACGGATGGTCGAGACTCTTGACGGGTACGTTACCGACGCGGTAGCGAGTTCTCCTGAAAAACGCGGGGCTTTATGGAACCGAGATTACAGCTCTCACGATGCATACCTTAAATCCGTTGAACCCAATCGGGAACAGTTTAGAAAACAGATTGGCTGCCTCGATGAACGGTTGCCAATTGAGGAACTCAGCTATGTAGCCACTACACGTACATCGGCGCGGATTCTCGAAAGCGAGAAGTACACTGTATCTCGCGTCCGGTGGCAGGTTTTTGATGCGGTTGACGGAGAAGGGTTGTTGTTAGAACCGACGCAAAATGTCCCGATTACTGGACAGGTTATCGCCCTACCGGATGCCGACTGGACACCTGAAATGATCGCTGGAGTGACAGCGGATTTACCACCGAATGCCCAGTTCGCAAGGCGTTTGGCACAAGCGGGGTGTCGCGTCGTCGTTCCGCTCCTTATTAACCGCGAAGATACCTATTCGGGTAATCCAACCCTCGGTGCAATGACGAATCAACCCCACCGCGAATTCATCTACCGGATGGCGTATCAACTCGGTCGGCATATCATCGGGTATGAAGTGCAGAAGGTGTTGTCGTTGGTGGACTGGATGTCGCATGCCGATGTACCGATTGGTGTTATCGGTTACGGTGAAGGTGGTCTGATTGCACTCTACAGTGCCGCTGTGGATACACGGATTCAAGCGACGGCTGTCAGCGGCTATTTTCAATCGCGGCAAGCGGTCTGGCGAGAACCGATCTACAGGAATGTATGGGGATTGTTACACGAGTTTGGGGACGCTGAAATCGCTAGTCTCGTCGCGCCGCGTCCGTTAATTATTGAAGCGAGCCGTGGACCTGAAATTGCTGGTCCACCACCGCCGCGCTCGGGACGTGGAGGGGGTGCACCCGGACAATTGGTGTCACCACCGCTTGATGCTGTAAAGTCGGAATTTGACCGCGCACGCGACTGTTATCAGCAACTCGGTGCTGAAAGTGCGGTCCATCTCATCTCTCCTGAAGACAGATTGCCGGGGGCTCAAGACACCTTGCGGACGCTCCTCACCGAACTTGGTGCGGAAGGTGTGTCTATTGACAACTCCCCGCTACTTGCACCATCAGACGTTGACGACTTCGATTATGCGGCACAGCAGCAGCGGCAGTTTATGCAATTGGTGAATCTCACGCAACGCTTTCTCCGAGAAGCCGCATCCCGACGGCAACAGTTCTTCTGGGAAAAGACGGATACCTCGTCGCTTGAAAGTTGGGGAGAGACCTGCCGGGATCCGAAAGTCTATTTCTGGGACGAAGTTATCGGTAGATGTCCGGCTCCCGACGTGCCTGCCAATCCGAGGACACGACTCATCTATGATGAACCGAACTGGAAAGGGTATGAAGTCGTGCTTGATGTCTGGAAGGACGTTTTTGCCTACGGCATCTTGCTGCTCCCGAACGACCTGCAACCCGGAGAACAGCGTCCCGTCGTTGTCTGTCAACACGGTTTGGAAGGAAGACCACAGGATACTGCCGATCCGAAAATAGAGTCCGTTTATTACGCTTACGCCGCAAGTTTGGCAGACAGAGGATTTATCACCTATGCCCCGCAGAACCCATACATCGGTCAGGATGCCTTCCGGGTCATCCAACGCAAAGGGAATCCGATAAAATGGTCGCTCTTTTCACTCATCATTCGCCAACATGAACGGACGCTTGACTGGCTCGCGGGGCAACCCTTCGTTGATGCCGATCGGATTGGGTTTTACGGATTATCCTACGGTGGGAAGACGGCGATGCGAGTGCCGGCTGTGCTTGACCGTTACGCCTGCTCCATCTGTTCTGCGGATTTCAACGAATGGATCGTGAAAAATGCCACTTTTGACGCTCGTTATAGTTATATGTTCGGCGGTGAGTATGAGATGCCGGAGTTCGATCTGGGAAACACGTTCAACTACGGCGAGATGGCGGGATTGATTGCGCCGCGTCCGTTCATGGTGGAACGCGGACACGAAGACGGTGTCGCACCTGACGAATGGGTCGCCCACGAATTCGCTGTTGTTCGACGACTTTATGTCCAACTCGGTATTGCCGATAGAACGGAGATTGAGTTCTTTGACGGCGGGCATCAGATTAACGCTGAAGCCACATTCCGTTTCCTCCATCGCCACCTAAATTGGCCCGAACCGTAGTTCTATTGTTTACAGTGCCTCCGCCTCTTCTTGTAGGAGCGAGCTGTGCTCGCGACTTGTATGCTGCTTCGTTTGCTTTCAAATTACGGTTTGTAGTAGGGAAACCATTCATTGCCCGTTGTTGAACTTCGGACGTGCGATGAATCGCACTACTACGAACCTATCCTAACATTCAGAATGGATGAAACACTACGTATTGCAAAATCATGCTTTATTCTATCATTGTAAGCGCGGGACTGGAAACAATCGCACGCGAGGAATTAACCGAACGCTTTAGCGACACCGGACACCTGAAAATCCTTGAACGCAGACCCCAACGACTACTTTTTCAGTATCGGGGCAACCCACGCGATTTGTTGTCCCTACGAACAGCAGAGCATCTTTTTCTCATCCTGAAGCGGACACCGAAAATGACGCGCTCACGGAGTTCTCTGGCGGCATTGAGCGGTTCGCTCACACGCTTCAATTTCAAAGAGATGTCCGAGTGTTGTCGGCAAGTCGGTATCAATGTCCGAAAGCGCACACCGTTTCGGGTGACGAGTCGGTTGTCTGGGAAACGCAACTTTCGGAGACTTGATCTCCAACGCGTCGTGGAACGTGCCTTATTGGATCGCGGCTGGTATCTGGCGAAGGGTGGCGCGTCACTGGATATATGGGCAGAGGTACACGGAGACGACGGTTATATTAGCGTCAAACTCTCATCGAACGAGATGGCACAGCGTCCCTATAAACACGCACATATCCCGGCATCGCTCAAACCAACGGTAGCATACAGCATGGTGAGGCTTTCACGTCCACATCCGACCGATGTCTTTTTGGACGCTATGTGTGGTGCGGGTACCATTCTGTTGGAACGTGCGTTCATCGGTCGCTACGGTTACCTCATCGGCGGTGATATTTCTACAGAGGCGTTGGATGCCACTGTGGTGAATTTCGGTAGACAACATCAACCGCGTCAGTTCTTCCGTTGGGATGCGCACACCTTACCCCTACAGCCGAACACGGTCGATAAGATTGTCTGTAACCTTCCATTCGGCGAGACAATCGGGAATATCTCACAACTCACAAACCTATACCGCCAGTGTCTTGGAGAGTATGCGCGCGTCCTGAGACCGAGAGGCAGGATGGTGCTGCTCACCTCGCAACGCGAATTGCTTCAGAGAGCACTCAAACAACAACGTTCCCTCAGGGTTACCCAACAATTAACGGTCGATGTCCGCGGCATGCGCGCATGGATTTATGTTATTCGCTTCACATAGCGTTGACACGCCACCTTGTATTGTACCACAAACTGTTAGTTTGTGTCTTCTCGCTGTTCATCAGAAAGCACCTAAATCTCAGGCACTCGGACCGCAACCTCTTTCCCTGCTGCGTGTGAGCGGAAGATACCGTCCATAATCACATTCGTGAGTAGGACACCCTCTGGCGGTATCGGCGACGGTGCGTCCGCTTTAACGGCTTCACGGAACGCCGTCATCTGTGCCTCCCAAACATCGACCTCTGGGAATCCTGAGAGTTGGATCGTGGTCATCCCCTCTGGTGGGTTCGGCGCTGCTGTCAAACCTTCCGATTCAACCAATTTCTTAAGTTCACCGCCGTATTCATCGGCATAGATAGTTGGTCCACCCAAAGAGATACCCATTTCCTTACCGAGACAGAAACTCGGACCCAGTGAATCCTGATGAATTGCCCACGAGATCTTGAACACCATCACGCTGCCGTCTTCAAACCGCACCCACGCCACACCGAACTCTTCGACATCCATGATACCGCGGAATCTCGGATCTTGCTGCGAAATATAGTCTTCGGTGATAGCCGAGACGCGCACGGGTTTCGGATACCCCATCGCATACAACGAGTTGTGCATGTTATAAACCCCTATATCAACGATTGCCCCCGCGCCCGCAGTCTTTTTATAGATGAACGTACGCCCTGGATTCCCACGCCGTCTGCCGCCTGAGGATTCGGAGTAATAGATATCGCCAAGGAAACCTTCGTCTATAACTTTCTTGGCGAACTGGAGTCTCGGATTGAACGTGCTGTGGAGACCGATTTGCAGGATTTTACCCGATGCCTTTGCTGCGCGTGCCATAGCCGTTGCATCGGGGAGTTTGGCTGCCATCGGTTTTTCACAGAAGACGTGTTTACCGGCGTTCAATGCTGCCACTGTCGGTCGCCGATGCCCTTGGTTGTAAGTACAGACGCTAACTGTATCGATCTCGTCCATCTCAAGCATTTTGTTGTAGCTTGTGAAGACGTGTTTTTTCGGGACACCCCACTGTTCGGCGGCTTCGTTTGCCTTGCTTTTGATGATGTCGCAGACGGCAACGATCTCAAAACCCCCGACTTTCATGTAGGTTCTCTGGTGTGCGCGGGAAATACCACCTGTACCAACAATACCGACTCGGATAGCCATATTATTCTCCCCTCGTAAGTAGAATTAAATGAGGATGGTTCATTATTCACAGAATTTTCGTACCGCAAACTGTTAGTTTGCAGGCTGCCAAAAACCCTAAATCTCAGGCACTCGGACCGCTACCTCTTTCTGTGCTTTATGCGATCGGAAGATACCATCCATAATCACATTTGTGAGCAGGACCCCTTCTGGCGGTATTGGAGACGGTGCGTCTGCTTTGACGGCTTCACGGAACGCGGTCATCTGTGCCGACCAGTTATCTTCCTCTGGGAATCCAGAGAACCGGATGGTCGTCATTCCTTCCGGCGGGTTCGGTTCCGCTGTTAAGCTTTCCGATTCAACAAACTTCTTGAGATCCCCGCTGTATGCATCGGCGTAGACAACCGGTCCATCCAACGAGATCCCCGCTTTTTGACCCAGATGGAAGTTGCCACCGAGAGAATCCTGATGCACGGCCCAGGAGATTTTGAACACCAGCACGCCCCCATTTTCAAACCGGACCCACGCCACGCCGAACTCTTCGACATCCATGATACCGCGGAATCTCGGATCTTGCTGCGAAATGTAATCCTCCGTAATAGCAGAGACGCGCACGGGTTTCGGATACCCCATCGCATACAGCGATCTGTGCATGTTATAGACCCCGATATCAACGGTTGCCCCCGCGCCTGCTGTCTTTTTGTAGATGAACGTATGTCCCGGATTCCCACGTCGCCTGCACCCGGCAGATTCGGAGTAGTAGATGTCACCGAGTAAGCCTTCATCGATCATCTTTCTTGCGAATTGGAGTCTCGGGCTAAACGTCGGATTAAGACCGATTTGCAGGATTTTGCCGGATGCCTTTGCTGTGCGGACCATGGCAGTCGCATCCGGTAGCGTTGCTGCCATCGGTTTTTCACAGAGGACGTGTTTACCGGCGTTCAGTGCAGCGACGGTGGGGCGGCGGTGTCCTTGATTATACGTGCAGACGCTAACTGCATCCAGTGCGTCCATTTCGAGCATTTTATTATAGCTGGAGAAGGCGTGCTTTCTGGGGACACCCCACTCGTCAGCGGCTTGATTCGCCTTACTTTTGATGATGTCGCAGACAGCAACAATCTCGAAACCCCCGACTTTCGTATAATACTGCTGGTGCGCACGCGAAATGCCACCCGTACCAATGATACCGACTCGGACTGTCATGTTATATCACCCCATGAGCAGAATTGAATTGACATAAGAGTGTAGACGAAACCGGTTTGCAATGCAAGCGAAAAATAATCTATCATTTGTATGCTTTGCAGGCGTGCCACTTTCACTTCTAACATGCCGGCTCTTTCTTCCTGTAGGAGCGAGCTGTGCTCGCGACACCTATCTGAAAAAAAAAAATCACATAAGCACCTAATAGGCAGCCCCAGCGGGGCGAAATGTGTATAGAAACGGCATGCCCCAAGACCTAAGCCTCAACGGGGAGAAATATGTATAGAATGAGGGGTGGATGTTAAGGTATTTCCATTTAATCCAATCTACCATAGGAAGGTTCTTAGCTGACATTTATCAAAGTTGTGGTCCGACTACTAAAAGCGTTGCCTAAGAGCGTATCGTATTATGAAAATGCGTTTTGTTTTCAAAAAGTTGCTTGATTTTTAGCACATGAGATGACATCCTAAGAGTTAACCGAAACTTTTCAGGAGGACATCTCATGCAAGACCATATTATCAAAGCAGCGAAGTTTTTTCAATCCGCTTTCTACACAAGCGCTCCGAAGATGACATCCAAACTTGCTGAAACCTTGCTGCTCCTTTCAACGGGTCATCTCTTTGGGCTTTACAATCCGAATCAAGTCGCAGCGGCTTTAGGGGTCTCGAGAAATAAACTTTATCGAGACCTGAAGGCTATGCGTCTTTATCAGTGGAAGTCTCTGTTAGTCGGTGTTGCCTCTACATTCGCTATTGAAGCGATCCGTCAGACTGAATCAAAGTCAGCCTCGACACAATCTCGACGCTGTATCACGATAAGTGTTGATGACACGAATGACCCGCGATATGCCAAGACGCTCTCTTATTGCTATCATTGGTGGTCAACACAGCAGAAGCAGGCTATCAAAGGGCGAAATATATTGGCAATCACCCTCAAGATTGGGGATGTTATTCTCCCGTTGAACATCCGTATCGTCTCTAAACAAGGCAGAGGGAACACCGATAAACCGACCTGCTTTCAAACGATGCTTCAAGAAGTTCTTGATGTTTTCGATGCGCAAGGAGTTGATCTCAGAACGTATCCGATTACCTTTGATTCTTGGTATGGCAGTAAAGTTCTCATTGAGACGTTGTTAGATTTAGGATTTACTCACATCCTTATTCACGGTAAAAGCAACTACGTCATGGAGATGGACGGGAAAACTGCCAAACTTTCAGCGCACAAGAAAACCGTCAAACTCCTTGCGGATCAGTGGGGGTGTGATAAACCCGTGCAGCGGTTTCGAGCAAAGAGTCCAACTTTTGGCGAACTCGTGCTGCTCTTTTTTACAACGCATGGAAAAACGCAAACGATGATGGTCTTTGGCAAACCTTTACGCTCCGCAGAGATACTGCATATTTGGGCCCAACATCATGGCATTGAACAGTTTTGGCGACATTTGAAAACGGATCTCTGCCTTTCGGCAATGAGTTTGCAGCATCGAAACGGCACTTATGGCTCCGTAGGCATAAAAGTTCTCGGTTATCTCATGATCCAGCAGGTCAGTCGCTCCACACGACTCACTTTTCATCAGGTAAAACTTCAACTTTCGGGAGATAGGCAGCTGTTGTCTGTCATCTCGGCGCATTTTCATGAAACAAACCCATAGGAACACCCATAACTATTGAATCAAACACTCTTTTGAGAAATATCAGCTTAGGAATTGCTCAAGGCATAGTCCAAATTAAATGGTTATAATTTTTTAGCAGTTTCCTTTTTGCGCGAGCGTTGTAGTTTGCGGGGAGAATAGCATCGCTGAAGCGTTTGCTTTCGACCAGCATTTTGCGATGATGGGTATTGGTTTGCGGAGATAACTTGTTGTATGTTTTATAACCTATCGTCTCAATACATTCTCACGATGCCATGCCAATGCTTCCTGAGCTGGATAATGTTCTTTATTTTCTGGGACCAGAATCTTCTTATCACTCAGAGT
>VXZL01000175.1 GCA_009845505.1 Candidatus Poribacteria bacterium
TATCAGATGTGTCTCCGCTCAAAAATTTAACCCTGCTGGTAAGTCTGAAGCTTCACAAAAACCAAATATCGGACATATCATCATTCAGTAATTTTAGAAGACTGGTATTAGTCGATCTGGATGCCAACCGAATATCCGATATATCGCCTCTTAAAAATTTGAGGCTCATCAGAAAACTGGACCTTGATGAAAATCAGATATCAGATGTATCTCCCCTCAAAGATCTGGGGCGCCTGGAAGTCCTGGATCTTCACGACAACCGAATATCTGATATATCGCCTCTGAGCCCCTTAACAAATCTGGAATCCCTAGATCTGGACGATAACCGAATATCGGATGTGTCATCACTCAAGAGTCTGACAAAGTTGACAGTCCTGGATCTGGATGGCAACCAAATATCTGATGTGTCTCCTCTGAGTGAATTGCGGAACTTGATGGAGCTGGATCTCAGGGATAATCAAGTATCGGATGTGTCCCCGCTCAAAAATCTGATAAACCTGAAAGTGCTGGATCTCAGGGAAAATCAGATAGTGGTTTTCTCACCGATCGCTGGGTTGATAGCGAATCTTGTGGAATATTACATGGACCCACTCTCCAAGTCAGTGGATGTGAACCGAGACGGAGTTGTAGATGTGATAGACCTCGCCTTGGTTGCCGCCAACTATCGTAATCCGAACTTCATGGATTCCGTTAGCTCTGGTGCCCATCCGGATGTCAATGGCGATGGTATTGTAGACGTGGAAGACTTGGTCAGCGTCGCGGCGGAGATAGATGCAACAGCGGCCGCTCCGGCACTCAAGAAAAATCCAGTCGCGACATCCCCTCTCACGGCTGCGAGCCTCACGCAGTGGATACAACTCGCCAAGCAACTTGATAGGCAACAACCCTATATGCAAAAGGGGATTACTACCCTTGAGCGGCTCCTTACAGCCTTGACTTTCACAGAAGTATTACCCAAAGAGACGGCACTCCTGGCAAACTATCCCAATCCATTCAATCCTGAGACGTGGATACCCTATCAGTTAGCAGAACCCGCAGCAGCGAGCATCTCTATCTATGCTGGTGATGGAAAACTCGTCCGGACGTTAGCGTTAGGGCATTTGGCGGCGGGTGCGTATCGTAGCAAATCTCGTGCGGCGTATTGGGATGGTCGGAACGAGTTGGGTGAACCTGTAGCGAGCGGCGTTTATTTTTATACGCTGACTGCTGGGGGTTTCATAACTACCGGCAAAATGCTCATCCAGAAGTAATAGCAGCTTACACTGGAACCATTTCTTATTCAACTTTCCTGTTTTAATAGATAAGCGCAGCGTACATATTATCATCCACGACGTAAAAATTGGAGACATTCACGTAATGCAGACAATACCAACGATAAGAACCGAGGAAGACTCCTCAACAATGGGTCCCTTTACCAGACGCGATTTTCTTTCAACAAGTTTAAAAGCAGGTGCAGCAGCCTTCACGATGAATCTGTTTTCCAAGCTTCCTGCCAAAGCTGCGGGGGCATACAATGTATTATTTATCATGGTAGATGACTTGCGTCCGCTGCTCGGGTGTTATGGACATCCAGAGATGCATACACCGAATATTGATGCATTAGCCCAACGCGGGACCCTTTTCAACCGCGCTTACTGTCAGTATCCACTCAGTAACCCTACTCGAGCTTCTATATTCGCAGGATTGCGTCCGGACACAACCAATGTCCGAGTCAACTCAACCTTTGTTCGTAATAAATTGCCGGATATAGTCACGTTATTTCAGCATTTTAAAGAACACGGTTATCATACCCAATCTTTGGGGAAAATTGCCTATCGCCCCAAGTTTGATGATGACGACTTCTCTTGGAGTGTTCCATCTTGGAGACCCGTTTGGAGAGCCGTAGATAAACCCAACACGCCATCTTGGCGAGCCCTTAAGGTTAGGGATTCCGAGTTAAGCGATGGAAAAATTGCAGACCGAGCTGTAAAAACGTTAGAGGTAATCAAAGACCGACAATTCTTTCTGGGTGTTGGATTCCGCAAACCGCATTTTCCCCTTGAAGCACCACAGAAATACTTTGATCTCTACAATCCAGACACGTTCAATCTACCTGCTTCTTTGCATCCACCTCAAAATGCTCCGCAAATAGCACTGACTAATTGGAACTCAATAAGAGAATTCCAGGACCTTCCATCTGGCAAAGCCCCGATTTCAGAAGCGAAAATTCTGGAGATCACTCATGCTTACGTCGCCTCCATCAGCTTCATTGATGCTCAGATTGGTTACGTTTTAAAGCAGCTGGATACGCTTGGTCTCACTAAAAGCACGGTCATTCTTTTCTGCGGTGACCACGGGCACCATCTTGGAGAACACGGGATATTAGGAAAGGATTCCCTATTTGAAGTGTCCCTCCATTCTCCGCTAATCGTGAGCATCCCTGGACAACTCCATACAGGGACCAAAACAGATGCACTCGTCGAATTTGTTGATATATACCCCACATTATGCGAGGCATGCCAACTCCCGATCCGAGGAGAGTTAGAAGGATTCAGTGCGATGCCTATAATCCAGCAACCTACACTTCCCTGGAAAACAGGGGCTTTCAGCCAACTCAGACGCGCAGGTGAAAACGGAAACTCCATACGGACGCAACGCTATCGATACACGGAGTGGGGCATCGACGGAAGACGAGGTATAGAACTTTACGATTACGAGGCGGATCCAGATGAAACCCTCAATGTTGCAGATCTTCTAGAAAATACTGAACTCGTCGCACGCCTCAGTGAGCAGTTGCATGCAGGTTGGCAATCTGCCTTACCTGATAGACCGGAACAAACCTCCGTCCGGCAAACGCTACCTTGGGACATTAATAGCGACGGTATTATTGATAGCCATGACCTTGTTTTAGTGTCAGAAAACTATGGCACAAAAGATCCAGCACACCCGAAAGTTGATGTGAACAAAGATGGTGCCGTTGACATAGTCGACCTGCTTATCGTTGCAGCGCACTTCGGTGAATCCGGTAATTTGGCGGCTCCGTCAACACATATTAAGATTCCGTCACAGCACCTCAGTCTCGTGGAACAGTGGATCGCTGAAGCCCTTTCCGTAGACGACGGTTCTCATATCTTTCGTCACGGGGTCGCAGCTTTAGAAAGGATACTGAACAATATCCCACCTGAAACAACGACACTCTTGCCCAACTATCCAAATCCATTCAACCCAGAAACATGGATTCCTTATGATTTAGCAGCGGACGCAGATATCCACATACACATTTACAACCTAAAAGGTGAGTCTATACGACAATTGTCCGTTGGCTTTCAAACATCTGGCGTCTACCGGACACGGGATCGTGCTGCGTATTGGGATGGTCGCAATGAGTTGGGTGAAGCCGTAGCTAGTGGTGTCTATTTCTATACATTAACCACAGGTGATTTCACGGCTACCCGCAAAATGCTCATCCGAAAATAGTATCAAATGAACATATTACTTGACTTTTTAACGGTGGCACCACTGCGGACACTCGGTGCTAATGCTACTCGATTGTTATGCGCGTTCATTTTAGGGGTCTTTATTGTTAACATCTACCGGTTAACACATACCAAAATCCCACAAAAATCGTTTACTGACACACTTATCATTCTGTGTATGTTGATTTCGGTAGTGATGGTGATTATAGGTAATAGTATTGCGCGGGCGTTCAGTTTAGTCGGCGCGTTGTCTATCATCCGCTTTCGGACTGCTATCCAAGACCCACGTGATATTGGTTTTGTTTGTTACGCTTTAGTTGTCGGAATGGCGGTCGGAGCGGAACACCCATCTATCGCGATCTTGGCTGCTTTTCTCGTTGGTATCATCATCCTCGGTATCTACAATTGGCATCAATACTTTGGAAACGATAATGAATTTCGCCTGGCATTCTGTCTTCCACCCGACCCGCACTTTGAAGACGCTTATCGTCCTGCCTTCAGTAAGTATCTGATTTACGAACGCCTGCTTGAAAAACGGATTAAAAAAACGCAAGTGATTGAACTGACATTTCGTGTTAAATTGGTGAATCCGGAAGATTGGCTTGCTTTTTTTAATGAACTCTCACGGATTGAAAATGTGACAGCCGTAAAAATGCATAAAGCGTGAGAACGAAAAAATGATAGAACCACCAAAGCCTACTCTGGCGCATGTCCTCTTAATACTTGTCTTCTCTGTGAATGCTGCTGATGCCCAAGAACCGTTATGGTTAACCCATTTGACGGAACCTATCCAAATGGATGGTTTAAGTAACGAACCCGGATGGCAGGGAATTGAACCGCTGCCGATGATCATGTACAAACCTACTTATAGAGGCGAACCGACTGAGAAAACTGAAGTTAGAGTTGCCTATGATAAAGATTACTTCTACTGCTCAGCGCGGTGTTACGATACCGATCCCTCTGGGATTCGTGTAAACTCACTCTACCGAGACCGATCAAGCAAAGATGATAAATTTGGAATCATTCTCGATACCTTCAATGACAAAGAAAGTGCTTTGTCGTTTTGGACGACTCCCGCTGGTGTCCGAGGTGATGAGGCGATTTTTAATGACGGTAAATCGGATAACAAGAACTGGGATACTTATTGGGATGTCGCAGTGGTTCAAAACGAAAAAGGGTGGTTTGTTGAGATGCGTATTCCCTTTTCCAGCTTGCATTTTCAGGATAAAAATAGTAGTGTTGCTATGCGGTTAATCGCTTACCGAAATATCGCCCGAAAAAATGAGCGTGTTGTTTTTCCTGATTTGTCTCCAGAGCGGGGCATCGATACACCCTCTCGGGCACATCCTATTGTTTTGGATCAGATTTACAGTCAAAAACCCGTTTACCTTACACCTTATATTGCCGGAGGACTTGAACAACCCCCCACATTGAACGATGCTGAGACTGCCTATCACCTCAAGAATGCGTTGGCGAGAAATGCAGGGGGCGATATTAAATATAATGTTACCAGCAACCTCACTCTGGATACAACACTAAACCCAGATTTTGCGCAAGCCGAAGCTGATGATCAGCAAGTGAATTTGAGCCGATTTTCGCTCTTCTTCCCAGAAAAACGGCAATTCTTTCAAGAGCGTTCCGGGATTTTCTCCTTTAATTTTCTCGGACGTGCTCGACTTTTTCATAGCCGCCGAATCGGCATCCAGGACCGTGAACAGATACCCATTATTGGTGGGGCAAGGCTCGTTGGACGTATCGGAGATTGGGATCTCGGTTTTCTTAACATGCAAACCGCTCGTAAAGCGGAAATCCCCAGAGAAAACTTCGGGGTCCTACGCCTGCGTCGGCAGGTGCTTAATCCATATTCTTACGCTGGCATCCTGCTTACCAACCGTATTGATGAAGAAGGGAATTACAACTTCGCCTATGGACTTGATGGCATTTTCCGGCTTTTTGGAAAAGAATATTTAACCCTTAAGTGGGGACAAACTTTTGAAGATCAAGTCATTCAAGAACAACCCTTCAATTTCTTAGATACGGCGATGTTTCTCACAGAACTGACTCGGCGCACCGATGTTGGGTTCGATTATGAACTCGTCGTAGCGCGAAGTGGTAAAGATTTCTTGCCCGGAATTGGATATACAAGACGAGAGGATTTCACACAACTCCGCGGAAGTGCTCGGTATGATTGGCTCATGGGAAAAGGCACCGCAATTAGACAAGTAAGTCCACTACAGTTCTCCGGATTCATCGTACTCCGCAATGAAGATAGATCGGTAGAATCTGCTGAGTTTGATTATAATACTGATTTTGAATGGAAATCTGGTGCAGCTCTGTCAATGGACCTTGAAATGGATTATGAAGACCTTATCGAAGATGAGGACTTTCCAGAGGATACGGTAATCCCAGCGGGGAGTTATACCTATTTCAGGACTGAAGGCGGTTTCGATATGCCGAATAAAAGCCTATTTCGTACAGATTTCGGTTGGGCTTTAGGCAGTTTTTTTGATGGATGGCGACTTGACTTGGAGGTTAAACCAACTTGGAATGTGTCCCGACACTTGGAAATAATCAGTGCGTATGAAGTTAATGTTATCCGGTTTCCCAAACGCAATCAGGGATTTAACGCACATGTCGCCCGTTTACGCACTCGGGCAGCTCTAAACACACACGTTTCCCTAAATGCATTTGTGCAATACAACAGTGCAAGTGATCGGTTCTCAACAAACATTCGATTTCGATACAATTTCCGTGAAGGAAATGATTTATGGTTGGTTTATAATGAAAATCTCAACACATATAGAGATGATGAAATACCAAAGCAGCTCCTAACGCGCGGACGCACGGTGCTGCTGAAGTATACAAATACCTTTAGCATGTAGCATATCCGTTCGAGAAATGAGTTCCCAGCCTTTCAATTCTCCAGTCTCCCATCTGACTACTGATATTCCTATAATCTATGCCTTTCACAAAAGATTGAAGAAACAACAGAGAATATAACACAAACAGGATTAATCAAACGCCTTCTTAACCCTATATTATAGTGATATTTAGAATTAATAGGACACTCGGCACCGGTTCGGTTAGGAATGCACGTCGCATTTGGGCGATTACGCCGCAAAACCGAATCTACCAGGGGTGGGAGAAGTGTCTCTTTATCTTTTCGGTTTTACTATAAATTTTTAATAAAAAGCGTAGCGAGGTCCATGAGTTAAAAGCATGAAAAAGAAAGCATTAGTCACAGGCGGTGCGGGTTTTATGGGCGCGCACGTCGTTAATGAACTTCTCCGCCAAGGCGACACAGATGTCGTCGCACTTGACGACCTCAGCGGCGGTTTCCGTGAGAACCTTAATCCCGCTGTAACCTTTGTCGAAGGAAGTATACTTGATACTTCGCTGATAAATCAACTCTGTGAGCAGCATCAATTCGACTACATCTATCATCTCGCTGCTTATGCGGCAGAGGGATTGAGTCACTTTATCAAACGATTCAACTATCAGAACAACCTCATCGGAAGCGTAAACCTTATAAACGCCGCCGTAAACTACAACGTCAAACGCTTTGTGTTCACCTCATCCATTGCTGTCTACGGTGAAAACCAGCTCCCAATGCATGAAGGACTTCAACCGATGCCGGAAGATTCCTACGGCATCGCCAAATACGCTGTAGAACAAGAACTCGCTGTCTCCAAACGGCTCTTCGGCTTGGAGTATACCATCTTCCGACCACACAACGTCTACGGTGAACTCCAGAACATTGGTGACAAGTATCGAAACGTCATCGGTATTTTCATGAACAACATCATGCAAGAGGAACCTTTGGTAATCTTTGGAGACGGAGAACAGACCCGCGCCTTTACGCACATAGCGGATGTCGCACCTCATATCGCTCGCGCTGTAGACATTCCGGAGGCTTCGGGAGAGGTCTTTAACGTCGGTTCCGATAAATATGTAACCGTCAACGAATTGGCGGACTTGGTGATGACAGCAATGGGAAAAGAGGTAAGTGTTATCAATATGCGTGCCAGAGAAGAGGTAAAACACGCCTATTGCTCACATGAGAAATTCCAAGGTGTTTTCGGAGACACATCAAAGGTAGAACTTCCAGACGGTTTGGACAGAATGGCGACATGGGCAAAATCTGTTGGTCCACGAGTTTCCAGTCCTTTCACTAACATCGAAATCCGTAAAAATTTGCCTGATAGCTGGAAGTAGATAGCCATCAGCATTGGCCCGCAAGTCCACACGCGACTTGCGTAGGTCGCTACGCTTTGGATTTCCATCAGCACACTTCACTTTCGATTTCCATCAACAAAGACGCAAGCGTTACCCGGTGAATGCCATAAGGCATTCATACCGTTGATTACACCTCTTTTTCTAAAGCCGAAGCCATTGACCGCTGACTGCTGATCGCTGACCGCTATGCTATCAAGAAATACGCAACAGCCACAAGAAGTTACCAACAGCCAACAGCCAACAGCCAACAGCCGTTACAAAACTCTTTGGGTGATGCTAATTACGTGTGCCGGCATGGGATTGAGCCTCCTCGTCCGTGTCCTATTGATTCCAAAGCGGTTCGGCTTCAGCGACACAGCAGACGCACTCATAACCGCATTGACGGTGGTGTTCGTTGTTGATACAATTGTCCGAGAAGGTGCTAAATTTAGCCTCGTTCCTCTTTTTGTTACGCGTGAAAAGGAGATGCCCCGCGCAGCATATCAACGTTTCACCAATAGTCTGCTGTTCGCTTTAATAAGTATCGGTTTTGGAATTTTTATCTTAATCGAACTGGTCGCGCCGTGGATAGCAGGCGGATTGTTAGCGCGATCAACTGTTGATGTCGAAAAAGGAACGACACTTTTACGGCTCTGTGCACCGATCCTTGTCTTCGGATGCGGTAGCACGGTGCTCGGTGCTTTCCTGAACAGCCAACAACGCTTTAAAACGGTCGCACTCCGAAACGCATTACCCGCTGGCACTGCAGCGGTTGTATTTTTAGTTCTATGGAACACCGAGAACCTTGAAAACTGGATTGCGGTGGCGTACACTGGTGGCTTTGCCGTATACTTTGGATGGTTGTGCATCGGAACCTATCGAACGGGACATCGGTACGCGCTGACAGGTATCTCTGTAGATACACTCCGCGCTTTGAAGAATACGGTCACGTTGCCAACACTCGGTTTCGCAACTCGGCAAGTTACAAACCGTCTGTTGGTCGAGATATACCTCGTCTCGCAACTCGGCGGTGGTGCGATTACACTCTATAAATCCGCTTTCCAGATTTTCTCGGCTTTACAGACCCTTATCGGTATTAGTATTGCAACAACAGGTCTGCCCGATATGGCAACAGACGACGCCGTAAATGATAAAAAGAAGTTAGGGCGCACGCTTAACCGAAATGTACGCACCGCCATAATTATTGGACTCCCAGCAATGCTAATCTTGCTGATATTTCACGAAAAAATCAGTTGGATTTTGTATGGGAGAGGCGCGACCGATCACGCCTCTATTGAATTAATTGGGCAACTTCTCTTTTGGCTCAGCATAGGATTGATATTTTCGTGTCTGATACCCGTTCTGAATGCTGGACTCTACGCACAAAAGGCTTACAAGCACATCTTCGCAAATATGGTAATGATGGCGTTTCTTAATTTCATCGCGGCGTATGGATTGATTGAAATGAGGGGACTCACAGGGGTCGCGCTCGCTGTATCAATTACGGCACTCCTCGCCGTCGGAAATTTGACGCGCCTCCTCCGAAAGACAAAGGTCTCTTGGTTTTAGATAGCAGTCAGCAGTCAGCGATCAGCGCGTGGCAAGCACAACTTGCTAACCACTGCAAACTAATCTTACTAATGGTTGACACCAATAAGAAAGAAAAAGAGATAAATGAGATGGGAATGAAAAATGTTCGAGATTATCACTATCTTATTGTAGGCGGCACGACGAAGGCGGCAACAACGTCGCTATTCACCTATCTCGCTGACCATCCTGCTACCTGCGCTGCCACTTATAAAGAGACCCGTTTTTTCCTCAGTACCGATTATCCGCTCCCTTCAAAATACCGATACAAAGGAGACGTAGAAGCATACAATCGCCTCTTTCCTAACCCTAACGAAAAGCAGCTACGGGTTGAATCAACACCAGACTACCTGTATTGCGATAAGGCGCGTGAGCGAATCGCAGCGTCCCTACCGCACGTAAAGTTAGTCTTCAGCCTTCGGGAACCCATCTCAAGATTAATTTCGTGGTATCGGTTCGGGAAGCAAATTGGCAAACTGCCACAAACCCTAAGTTTCGACGCTTATGTTGATCTGCTCTTTGCCGCTGGGCAGCAGGAAGAACAGTACTTGCAAACACTCCAACAAGGCTGCTATACTACCTATTTGGAACCCTATTTTAATTTATTCGGTCCGGCGCGCATCCACATCCTTTTTTATGAGGAATTGGCGGCGCAACCGTTGAACGTTATGACCGATTTGTGCAGCTTTGCCGAGATAGATACGGATTTTTATAAAGATTACGCCTTTAAAGTAACAAACCGATCCGAGAATATGAGAAACTCTGAACTGCATCGGAAATACCGAGACTTCCGATTCCGACTGCGACAGTGGACGCATAACAAACCGATCATCCATACACCGCTGCGGAGCATCCGAAAAACAATTGAACCTCTCTATCTCCGTCTAAACACGCAACCTGAAAAGAAAATTCAGATGTCAGAAGAGACGCAATGCCGTTTGACCGCCTATTACAAATCTGATATTCATGCCC
>VXZL01000449.1 GCA_009845505.1 Candidatus Poribacteria bacterium
TTTCTGCCTGTGAGCGGGCATCACAAATTGTCCAACCTGCTACACCTGAAATAGAAGAGAAGCGTAGTGAGATTGCTATCGGAATCGTTTTACCTTTGACAGGACACGTGGCTGCTACGGGTGAACGTATGGAACAGGGGTTCGCACTCGCTATTGATGAAATCACCAAGGCAAATGTCAGCGAGGTCCGACTCAAGTTTATCTTTGAGGACGATATGGGCACGCCAGAAGGGGCGGTTCAGGCATTCAATAAACTCATTGGGACAGATAGCGTGGTTGCTATTCTCGGTCCCTCAACATCGAGTGCAACACAAGCGGGTTTCCCGATTGCACAAGCACACAAGATCGTGGCACTCAGCCCGACAGCGGGAGCAAGTGGGCTTACTGACATCGGCGACTTTGTTTTCCGTATCCCACTCACGACGGCGGTCGCTATTGCCGCGGGCATCAAGGAAACGCATGCGAAACTCGGTTATCAACGAGTAGCCACGTTATATGACGACACGGATCTCTTTTCTACAGATCAAGACACGGTATTACGGGAAGTATTTGAAGCAAATGGTATTGAGGGGCTCCCCCCAGAAACTTTCCAAACCGGTGATACTGACTTCTCAGCGCAACTCACTCGGATAAAAGCGTTGAATCCGGATGCTATTTTCGTCTCAGCATTGCCACCGGAAAAACCAGGAATCCTGATTCAAGCACGCCACCTCGGTTTAACGGCTCCCATTATTATTTCTTCGTTAACCGATGTTGAGGTAGCAGCTGCGGGGCCCGCCGCCGAGGGGGCAATCACTTTCGTAAGTTGGATTAGCACAGATGACACCCCCGGAAATCAAGCTTTCGTTCAGAATTATAGCGAAACGTTTGGGATGGAACCAGACGGATTTGCTATGGTCGCGTATACTTCCGTCTATATCTTAGCGGAGGCAATTAGGAATGCCGAATCCACCGATTCGGCTGCGATTCGAGACGCGCTGGCGGACATCAAAGACTTTGACACAGTTTTCGGCAAATTCTCTTTTGCTGCCAACGGGGACGCTATCTATGATCCGAAGGTCCTGAGAGTGAAAGATGGCACGTTGCAGGCGTTTGAATAACTCCGTCAGAGACATAAGGTAAAACAAAATTATGCCAAAAACAATGTACGAAAAGATATGGGAGGCGCATCTCGTTCGCGCTTCCGCAGACGAGGTGCCGATCCTCTATATCGACACGCACCTCGTTCATGAAGTCACATCCCCACAAGCATTTGAAGGATTGCGGCTTAATAACCGAAAGGTACGCCGTCCGGATCTGACCTTCGCGACCATGGATCACAACGTACCGACAACAGACCGATCACTACCGATTACCGACCTGATTGCCGCGAAACAGATGGAAACGCTGGCGGAAAACTGCGCTGAGTTTGACATTCCGCTCTACGATATCGACAGTCCCGAACAAGGCATCGTCCACGTCATCGGACCCGAACTCGGTATTACACAACCCGGCAAAACCATCGTCTGTGGTGATAGCCACACCTCAACGCACGGCGCACTCGGCGCACTCGCTTTCGGTATCGGTACGAGTGAAATTGAGCATGTCCTCGCAACGCAGTGCCTCTTGCAACAGAAATCGGAGACCTTCGAGATTCGGATTGATGGCACACTGCCTTATGGCGTTACCGCAAAAGACATTATTCTCGCGATTATTGGACACATCGGTATCGACGGTGGCAACGGTGCCGTCGTGGAGTATACAGGTGCTGCGATCCGTGCCCTTAGCATTGAGGAACGGATGACCGTTTGCAACATGTCGATTGAGGCAGGTGCACGCGCGGGAATGATTGCACCTGACGAGACTACCTATGAATACATCGCTGGCAAGCGTTTCGCACCGAAAGGCGAAGAATTTGACGCAGCGGTTGAACGCTGGAAGCAGCTCCCGACCGACGATGGAGCAACCTACGATCGGACTCTACTACTCGATGCAGCGGACATTGCACCACAAGTAACGTGGGGGACAAACCCAGGTATGGTAACCGATGTAACCGGTCGCGTGCCGGATCCAGCAGAGATGACGACAACCGATGAAAAGACTGCCACTGAACACGCCTTAGCATACATGGATCTCAAACCCGGTACGCCAATCACAGATATTCCGGTAGACAGAGTCTTTATTGGCAGCTGCACCAATTCCCGCATCAGTGATTTACGGGCTGCCGCTGAAGTCGCGCAGGGCAGGAAGGTTGCAGAGACCGTCAGCGCGATGGTCGTCCCAGGTTCACAGGCGGTTAAACGCCAAGCGGAAGCAGAAGGACTCGACGAGATTTTCCGTGCTGCAGGTTTTGAATGGCGCGAAGCGGGATGTAGCATGTGCCTCGGCATGAATCCCGATATCTTAATGCCAGGTCAACGTTGTGCCAGCACGTCGAACCGAAACTTTGAAGGCAGACAGGGCAAAGGCGGACGCACGCACCTTGTGAGTCCACAGATGGCTGCCGCCACTGCGGTAACGGGACATTTTGTAGACATCCGAACGTTTCAGTAGAAAGCATGGAAAACTGGAAGATTGGAAGGAGGACCTTTGCCTTCAATCTCGAATATAAAGGAAACAAAAAATATGGAAGCATTCAAAGAACACGTTGGACGTGTCGTCCCACTTGATCGAATTAATGTTGACACCGACCAGATTATCCCGAAGCAATTTTTGAAACGGATTGAACGCACCGGATTCGGCGAGTTTCTCTTCAACGATTGGCGTTACCTCGAAAACGGCGATCCGAACCCAGAATTCGTGTTGAACCTCCCGCGCTACGCCGGTGCAAGCATTCTCATTGCGGGTGCGAATTTCGGTTGTGGTAGCTCGCGTGAGCATGCTCCGTGGGCGCTCCAGCAGTACGGTTTCAAAGCGATTTTGGCACCCTCGTTTGCAGACATTTTCCGTAACAACTGCTATAAAAACGGCATTCTCCCGATTGCCCTACCTGCAGACGTTATCGCCTCGCTCAGCCAAGCAGCACACGACACTAAGGGTTACCAGTTGATGGTAGACTTGGCGGCGCAATCGGTGATCTGTCCGGACGGCACTGCACACACTTTTGAGATTGGCGACTTTGAGAAGTACTGCTTACTGAACGGACTCGATGAAATCGGTTGGACCTTGCAGTATGAAGCGGAGATTGCTGCTTATGAAAATCAATAGTCTTGTATCGGATTTCTTCGCCAGCGAAGGAAGCTGAGAAAGCCCTGAAGGAGTCAGGAATTGATGTTCGCTCCTACAAAAGAGCTAGATGATCCTGCCCTCATGAAAAAACAACTTGATTTCTAGGAGCACTGAGGCTATACTATTTTTCAAATCTCATCCTCAGTCCAAATGGATTGAAAATTTAAGCACCTATGTCAAAAGCCCCGAAATCTCTTGAACCTTCTGATATCCTGATAGAACATTTCCCCGACCGAAGTATCAGACGGTTGTTCCAGGACCCGGAGTATGTGCGAGGCTTAGTAGAAATCATCGCGCCTGACCTTGTAGGATTCCTTGATTTCAGCAGAGGTACGCAGCAGAACCGGAGTTTTATCTCCGATGCGTTGCGGGAGCGGGAGTCGGATGTCCTGCTACGTGTGCCGTTTCAGAGGACGACTGAGAACGAAGAACTCCTTATCTATATTCTGATTGAGCATCAATCGACGGTAGATCCTACGATGGGATTTCGGATGTTGTCTTATATGATGGAGATATGGCAAGGGCAGTGGCGGGAGTGGCAGTCGGAGGCTGGGTCGAGACGACGTTTGGATCCGATCTTACCGATAATATTTTACACAGGGGATCGGCGGTGGACTTCTCCGTTGTCGCTGACGGCAATAATGGAGGTCCCCGAAATCCTGGAGCGATTTGTGCCGACGTTTGACACCCTATTTTTAGAAGTAAAAACAGCAGATCGAGAGACTCTAACGAAGCCTGGGCATCCATTAGGGTGGTTGTTAAGTGTTCTTCAAAAAGAGCGTTCGGGGAAATCAGCACTCAGTGAAGCGTTAGCATCCGCGGTATCGGCGTTAAGTCGGTTGGATGAAGCACAAGTATCGCAAGTGCGTCCAGCACTTCTCTATTTTATCCAATTGATTCTGCATCGTCGGTCAGCTGAGGAGCGTGAAGAGTTAATAGAATTGGTCAAACGCCATAGTCAAGATGAAAGTGAGGTAGTAATCATGGCACAAACAGCGGCTGAATTCCTTATAGAACAAGGCAAAGCCGAGGGCATCATAGAAGGCAAACAGGCAGCAATCCTACAGCTTCTACGGATCCGATTTCAGAACGTCCCAGAAACGCTTTCTGATCGGATTACCTCCATCCAAAATCTTTCACACCTTGATACCCTCTTAGAGCGGGTGATGACCGCCCAAAGCCTTGAAGATATTCAGGGTTGAATATTGTAACAGCTGCATGTAAACGACCTTGTTCCCCCGACGAAGGGTTTTTGCTCACAAGAAACGCCCAAGCAAAACGGTGTTTTTTCTGGATCAATAATTATTGTCCTTTCAGTAGATTTTCAACCAACAAATTTGAAGAAACCAGGCACTTGCGGATTAATAAGCATAACAGTGCCTGTTTTCATCTTAAAATCTTCCAAACTTAGCATAAGGAGCGAAATGCCTTACAGAGCCATCATATTCGACCTGTATGGTACATTGGTTGACAATTTCAGTCGCCGAGCGTACGATAAAGTCCAAGAGGAAATGGCAAAAATTCTGGGTGTACCGTATCCAAAGTTCTGGCAAGCTATGGGAGAAACCATTAAGGACAGGTCATTAGGTAATCTCTCCGCTGAAGAGAATATTGTTGAGGTATGTCGGCGTTTAGGTGCTAAAGCAGATAGGACACAAATTGAACAGACCGTTTTTCTACAGGACGAATTCACAAGGAATTCTATTATTCTCAAGTTTGAGGTTTCGGAAGCACTGAATCTGCTAAAACTTAACGGATTACATATAGGGCTTATCACCAACTGTAACGCCGCTGTTCCGCGGTTTTTTCCAGAATCTCCGTTAGCCCAATACATTGATGCCCCTGTTTTCTCCTGCGAAGAACGAGTCAAAAAGCCTTCACGTCGCATCTATAAGATAGCGTATGAACGGTTGAAGGTCAAACCGCAGGAGTGTCTCTATGTCGGAGATGGAAGCGGCGAAGAATTGAAGGGGGCAGCGGCGGCAGGAATGCTACCCATACTAAAGCGTGCCGATCTAACGGATGTCTATGACCCACACCGACCAGAAGTAGAAAATTGGCAAGGTATTGCTATTGATGAAATCTCGGAGTTGTGCGCTATCGTTTCCAAATTGGCGTAATTATGTGTTAACAGGAGGGATGAATAATGGCTCACTTTTTTTGTGAAGCAAGCCGGACTTTCAGCGAATATTTGCTTTTACCCAACTTAACGACGAAGGATTGTATCCCTGAAAATGTTATCCTGAGAACCCCTCTGGTGAAGTTTAAAGTGGGGCAACAACCCTCTCTGGAAGTAAATATCCCGTTTGCTTCTGCAATCATGCAAGCCGTTTCGGATCACAATCTGGCAATTGCCTTGGCAAGACAGGGTGGGATATCCTTTATTTATGGGTCCCAAAGTATTGAAGAGCAGGTGGCAATGGTCCGGACGGTTAAAAATCACAAAGCAGGTTTCGTTGTCAGCGACTCAAATTTAAAGTGTGATAGTACTATAGAAGATGTCGTGAAACTTACTGAAGAAACAGGGCACTCGACGATTGCTATAACCCACGATGGCTCGTCTTCAGGTGAACTCCTTGGACTTATAACGGATAAGGATTATAGATTGAGTCGCGTGGATTTAGAGGCTAACGTAAGCGAATTCATGACGCCGTTTCCCGAACTAATTGTGGGTCAAAAGGGAATTACGATTGAAGCTGCCAACGACCTCATTTGGAAACACAAGATAAATTGTCTGCCGATTGTTGATGAAAATCGTAAACTGGTACATTTGGTCTTTAGGAAGGATTACGATGACCATAAGAAAAACCCGCTTGAATCCGTAGATTTCCAGAAAAGACTTGTTGTTGGTGCCGGAATTAATACCAGAGATTATAAAGAGAGAGTACCAGCACTGGTCGCAGCAGGCGTTGATATTATGTGTGTCGATTCTTCTGAAGGGTATACAGAGTGGCAATCAGACACGATCCAATTTATTAAAAATACGTACAATGGGACTGTGAAAGTGGGTGGCGGAAATGTCGTTCACGGAGATGCATTTACGTATCTGGTAGAAGCCGGTGCTGATTTTATAAAAGTAGGTATCGGTGGAGGTGCTATTTGTATAACAAGGGAACAGAAAGGAATCGGTCGTGGGCAAGCAACTGCCCTCATTGAAGTCGCTCGGCAAAGGGATCAGTACCTGAAAGAAACCGGTGTTTACGTGCCAATTTGCTCAGATGGTGGTATATTCCAAGATTATCATATTGGTTTGGCACTTGCGATGGGTGCGGATTTCGTGATGATGGGCAGATACTTTGCGAGGTTCGACGAAAGCCCAAGTAAGATAAGAAAATTGGGTATGAATACAGTGAAAGAATATTGGGGTGAAGGCACAAAGCGAGCCTCTAATTGGCAACGCTACCACGAGGGCGGCGGTCCAGAATTACTGTTCGAGGAGGGTGCTGATGCTTATGTACCGTATGCAGGAAAGATGAACGATAATTTGAAAACGACTCTCGCAAAGATCCTATCGCTTATGTGTAATTGCGGGGCGATATCCCTACCGGAATTCCGTCAAAAAGCGAGATTCGTGTTAGTCTCTTCAGCAAGTATTCGCGAAGGCGGTGTTCACGATATTATTCCCAGAACGACGCAGGATGGGTAACATGAAAACTTTCGACAACAAAATCACACTTAATCTCAACGGTAACGCAAAAATCAACGTCAAAGCCTTCATCGCGCCGATTGAATATACACAATACAACTTTCATGTAGACTGGGATACATTAGCAAACCTACGCGTCGCTGAACCAGAAAAACAGTATCCCCACTCAATCTTCTGCGACTTCCTCCCTAAGGAAGCCGTTTCTGTCGGGACACCTTGGGAGATTGAGCACGCTGGTCCTCTGGAATTGATGAAGCAACTTCATCCGAGTCCATCTCTGGGTATGCGCTGGGATCTGCATCACCATAAAACCGAATCTCAAGGACTATGGGCATGCCTCCGCGCCCACGGCGATGAATTCGCTGACATTGTGTTCCGCATCCACGCGCAATTTGCCCTAAAAGATGGTTGGTTCACGCCTTCCCAGTTTACGGGGCATCTTGTTATTGATAGGATTAAAAGATCGGTTGCCTTTTTTCAGATGTCTGTTCCTAACGGGACCGTAAACTTTGACACTTGGTGGAAGAAGGATCCAGACGCGGAGGGGCATATTACGGATATCGGCTTCTGCCCGCAAATGGAGCTCCATGCTGGAACAGAAGATATCCTGCAAAACGCTAAATTCGCTGAATCCATTAGGCAAGAGGAAGTGGAGCACCAATTAACGCGCTGCTTCTACAAATCACAGCAAATTAACTGGGTATCGCTCAAAGAAGCGTTGGAGACGGCACCCGCAGAACAGAAACCGATTCATGCCATCTCAATAGATGGACCGCTCCTTGACGAATCCTGCTGAGGGAGTGGCAAAGGCTTGAGGGCAGGTGTCCTCTCAAAAGACGAAGTTATTGAATTTTTAAACGAAAATTTTGTCAATACATGGGTACCCAATTGTGAATTAGGACGTATCCAGAGTTTGCGGGAACCGATTGCCAAAAGACGCGAACGCGAGGGGAAGAGCTTTGACACATCGCACCCGTTAGCACAAGCGATTATTAAAGGCTGGGAAACCGGATCCAAAAAAGGCTCGCCGGTAGATTGCTTGGTTATATCGTCAACGTTTGAACTAATGGGTAGACAAATGGTCAATAATCTCCGCGAAGACAGTGAGCGTGAGGGACTCCCGAAGCATGTGCATTATCTCGCATTTCTCAAGGAAGCCTTGGGAGGAAAACAGCCCGGGTTAGGCAATATTGTACTAAGCCGTGAGCAGCCATTACAGACAGTGTTGGGCACTTTTCGGATACCAACTGTGGGGCATCAGGACTGGACTGTTGTCATGATTGATACCACAGCCCTTGGAAACGGCGGCACGCTCACCATTGACGTTGAAATCGGTAGAGAAGATGGTGAAGCGGCGTTCTTTCTGCTTGAGGGCGATAAAGAACTTCCCACAGAAGAAACATTACCTAAAGACAAGATTACTTGGGTATGGGGTGAACCCGGGGACACCCGTCAAATTAAGCATCGCTTCAACAAAGGTCAATTATTTAAGTTAGGTGTTATTGGAGCTTGGGTGAGAGACGAACCGTGCATAAACGCCTTTCACGCAAAAATTTCTGTAGAGGCAGCAGATTGATCACTGATTACCGACATCCGACAATCGTACAAACCTGTATCCGTCCTGTTTAAGTCGAGTGATAATCTGGTCTGTCGCTTCGACCGTCCCCGAACGATCTGCATCCTTATTTTCCGCTTTTCCATCGTGCAGGACGATAATTGAACCCGGTTTTGTTTTCTTTAATACGGTCTCAGTGATTTTGTCGGGATTCTGGGTCGTCCAATCCCAACTCCAGACATTGCAACTGATGTGCGCTCGATTACCTTTCGCAAGTACCCACGCCACTGGCAGGAATCTTGTTAATATCGGTGCTCGGATTACAAGTTCATCTGTAACACCGGCTTGACGAAGCAGGTCGTCTGTCCGTTCGATTTCTCGCTGGATATAGGCAGGTGGGCAGAAACCGAGCACGGGGTGACTGTAGGAATGATTTCCAATTTGGTGCCCTTCAGCGATAGCACGCTGGAGTGTTTCAGGATATTTTTCAATCCGATTTCCAATCATAAAGAAGGTGGCTTTGACGTTATGCTCGGCGAGGATATCAAGCAGCCGATCCGTATAGGGTGGATTCGGGCCATCGTCAAAGGTAAGTGCAACCACGCGTTCGTCTGTATTTAGGCGAACAATATTCTTTCCGAAGGGAGGTTTAAAGTAAATCCATAGCAGTGCCGCTGTCGCGAATCCTATTAGAGTAGTGATTAGTGATCTCAAAATGTGTTCCTCATCAAACCAATTTTTCTTGACAGCTTTCATCGAACATGCTATTATTTTTCTCGAATTATTATAGCATCAACAATAGTCTTTTTCCCGATAATTTTATATTCTTTCACACATGAGACTATCTATGAAAACCACCCATCAGATCCTTTTTCAAAACGCACAAGATTTAAAAGTACTCCCTTCAGAAAGCGTTGATTTGGTCGTTACCTCCCCACCGTATCCCATGATTGAGATGTGGGACGATATATTCAGCGCCCAAAATTCGGAGATTCAAAATGCCCTTATACGCGGTGACGGTAAGCAGGCTTATGAATTAATGCACCAGATCCTTGATTCTGTATGGAATGAAATGTTTAGAGTCTTAAAGAATGGCAGATTTGCTTGCATCAATATAGGCGATGCAACAAGAAAAATCCGAGATGACTTCTGTTTATATCCCAACCATGCCAGAATTCTGAATTATCTCCTAACTATCGGGTTCTCAGCACTCCCTGACATCCTCTGGCGCAAACAGGCGAATACCCCCAATAAATTTATGGGCTCCGGTATGCTCCCTGCGGGTGCTTATGTGACACTTGAACACGAGTATATCTTAATCCTCAGAAAAGGTTCCAAAAGAGAGTTTAAAACAGAATCCGAAAAAGAAAACAGACGCGAAAGTGCCTTGTTCTGGGAAGAACGGAATATTTGGTATTCAGATGTTTGGATGGATATTAAGGGAACAGATCAGAAGCTTCCGAATGCAGTGTCACGATTGAGGAGCGCAGCATTTCCATTTGATCTGGCTTATCGACTCATCAATATGTATTCCGCAAAAGATGATGTGATACTTGATCCATTTTTGGGTACAGGAACTACGACTGCTGCTGCAATGACATCAGGACGCAATAGCATCGGTGTTGAAATCGACGAGAGTTTTCAACAGATTATTTGTCCGATTGTGCATCACATTATCGAGTTTTCAAACGATTATTTGTCCGACAGGTTGCAAAGACACTTGGCGTTTGTCGAAAATAGGATCCGAAACGCGGGAATGACAAAATATACAAATAAGTACTACGGCTGCCCGGTGGTGACGAGCCAAGAGCAGTTTATT
>VXZL01000355.1 GCA_009845505.1 Candidatus Poribacteria bacterium
TTTAGCACTTCATAAGAAAGAGCCAATGAAATTAGATGATCATGTAACTTTTGTAGAGCTTCTTAATTTTTTCTATCCCAGCGGTGATAACGCTAAAGGATTAGAAGAAATAAAAGCTTATCGTGAGGAACTCGGTGGTGATACACTTTTAATGCCTCCGAAATAAAACAGAACAGGGGTGCTAAAAGCACCCCTGTTTTACTTGCAAAATTGAAAGGAAACCTGCGTAGCAGATGGCCTCTTGATAATTGACAACTACTTAATCATCAGAGGCTTCCGCGATTTCCGTATCATCAGAATCAACCTCTAAGTTTCGGAAATCAGAGAATCCACTACCGACAGGGATAAGACGTCCGAGGATGACGTTCTCTTTCAAGCCATAGAGCTGATCTCTTTGTCCACTGACAGCAGCATCCGTTAGGACTTTCGTCGTCTGCTGGAAGGAAGCAGCCGAGATGAAACTATCCGTGCTCAAAGAAGCCTTACTGATGCTCTGGAGAATGGGTTCACCTGTGGCAGGTATATCCCCTCTATCCTCAACTTCGTTGTTAATACGCGCAAATGCTTTGCGCTGCACCTCATCATTCGGGTAGAAGTTCGTATCACCAGGTTCTTTAATCCGAACCTTCGTGAGCATCTGCCGTACGATTGTCTCAACGTGTTTATCGTTGATAGTGCCTGCCCCATAGACCCTCTGAACTTCGTCAACAAGGTATGCCCACACCGCTTCTTCACCTTCCACAGCCACACCTTCGATTGCAGTGCGTCCGATACTCAAAATGTCGTGTGGATTGAGAAATCCATCGGTGAGTGAGTCGCCTGCGTTGACCCAGTCGCCTTCAGCGACACGACGTTTTTCATCAGGGATCGGATAGAGACGGCTCTGGTACCCCTCATGTTCAATGCGATAGTTGGGAACACCGTTCTTCGTGCCTGCAAATCGGACGTACCCCTCAATCTCAGCGATTTCAGCGGCATCGTCGCTTTTGGGTCGGCGCGCTTCAAAGAGTTCTGTGACGCGTGGAATACCTGCCACAATATCGCTGTTCGCCGTTCTCTCATGGAGTTCCGCGAGCGTCTCACCCGTCTGCAACCTATCCCCCTCTTTGACATCAAAAGAGTAGCCGGGTGGGATGACGTGAGGCACCCGAGTGCCATCAGATGTCTCGATTTCAATACGCATCCGCAGCGCGAGGTCATCCACTTCAAATCCAGGACAGAGTCCCTTCTTCTGGATACCCTCAGCAACCACTGGCGGTAACACATCGCCTTCACTATAGAAGTGATCCGTACTATCGGAAGCTTGACCCTGCTCAGCAGATACATCCGCAGGAGATGCTACGTCCTCCACATCCCGTTGCTTGATCGTCACAAAATGTGCACGTTCCAATTCGTGGTCTCTATTGGGATTAGAGGTTTCTGTCGTCATAACACTCGCATGGTAAATCTCGGTGAGCGTGTAAGTCGGCTGCTGGCTTTCCTTCCTGAGATCACGGTACGCTTTCGCGGAAAATTCAACACCCGCCTTAAGAGGCTTCTCAATATCCCGGTTATCCTCAAGGATCTGGTACTTGTCAATTATAGCATCGAAACCCTTAAACTTTCGATTGTATGCCTTGTACTCATCCTCGGTCAGTTCATCCTTGCCCTCCAATTCCTTCTTGAGGTCAACGTGATGGACAGCAAGAACCTTATAGCCTTTCGTGAGTTGCACTGTGAGCGGGTTATCCGACTTCAGAAGTTCCTTGTACTGGGTTTCCGTAAGACGCTGACCAACAACCAATTCTGTAGTCCCGCCTTCAATCTTTGTCACCTCAAAATAGGCTTCAACATCAAAACCTTTGTATTGGCGACGGTATGCGTTGACTTCCTTGGATGTAAGTTCCGCGTCTTCCTCGAATGGACAATCGGCGCGATTAAGAGCCGTGATACGATAGATACGTTCTGCCTTGATGGCATCACTGGCGACTTCCGATTCTTTTTTATCAACGGCAACAGCAGGATATTTTATCCCAAACTGCTTTTTCTCACTCTCAGTCAGCAAGTCGCCTTGTTTGAGGGAACAATCAGGATGATAGACCTGTGTTACACGGTGCCGGAGTGGCGGTGCATCAAAACCAAGGTAACGTCGATGGGCACGTTCTACCTCAGTCTTCGTTAGCTCAGCACCGACCTCAAAAGGACAGTCAGCATGATACACAGCTGTCACGACGTACCGTTCAGTTTCTTGCCTTTCAACCTTAAACGCCCGTTCAAGCTGCTTGTACTGTGCGCGCGCTTCCGTATATTCACGTTCTGTTAGCTCCTGACCGACCGTGAACGGCGAAGCATCCGAAGTTGACTCCTCAGCCAACACAGTAGACTGCTTAAGCAAAGCAGGCGCATCAGGGATTTCTGTATTCATGATGTAAACCGACTTTGAATCCACTTCAAAGGGTGTCAACCATGGGGTGATGTCTTCCGTCGGCACTTCTTCCCCGACTTCATAAGGAAAGGCTTCACTCGTCTTCTCGGTTACACGATAAACCCGTTTGAAGTTAGCATCGCGTTCTTCACTGTTAAGAGAAGCATCAGCCACACCTGCTTCAGTGAGACCTTCCGCGGCAAGACGGGCATCGGTTTCCGAATCTAAATATTGCCATTCCCCATCGAATCCGTCCCGGATCTCCGCTTTCAAGTTTTCTACCTCTTCAGCAGTGAGTCGATCGCCAGGCTTCAATGAAACATCAGCGTGATGCACCTTTGTCACGCGGTAGTGCTGCTCTACAAAACGCTGGAAGCCATACGCTTCTTGTGCTTTCGCGTATTCCGTTTGTGAGAGCCGATCACCGACCTCCAAGTCACAATCACCATCCAAGACCTCTGTGACTTCGTACAACCACGCCTTGGTATCAAAACCCTTATAGCGTTCCGTGTTTTCGATATACTGCTTCTCACTGAGGAGTTCGTTTACACGCAACGGGCAATCGGGGTGATTGATTTGTAAGATCTTATAGGCAGGCCCATCAAAACTCATTCGGTTTTCGGTGGATATCCAGCGTTCGCCCTCTTTTTGCACCGTACGACCGGGTTGGAAATCGAGGAAACGCACCGTCCCATTGACTTTAGATAAGATTTTCCGCTGCCGGGCTTCGGTAACATCTTCGACGGCACCACCCGTGTGGAACGTCCGCATGGTGAGCTGGGTTCCGGGTTCACCGATAGATTGCGCAGCAATGATACCGATCGCTTCACCCACATTGACGAGATGGTTCGTCGTGAGATCGTTGCCGTAACACTTGGCGCAGACCCCTTCTTCAGCTTCGCAGGTGAGTACGGAACGCACCTTCACCACCCTTATGTCAAGGTTGCCAATGTGTTCCGCCATCTCTGCTGATATGACAGCATTCGCGGGAACAACTACAGCATTGGTCTCTGGGTCGATGATATCCTCGCCAGCAACACGTCCATTAATTTTAAAGGCGAGGTCTCCACCAGCCGTCGAAAATTTCTGGATGCTGTTGAGGGTACCACAATCTTCGGCGGTAACACGCACATCCTGCGCAACATCCACCAACTTCCGTGTGAGGTAACCCGATGCAGCGGTTTTCATCGCCGTGTCCACTAAACCTTTACGAGAGCCGTAGGTAGAATTAAAATAGTCAATAACATCCAGACCTTCACGATACGAACAAAAATAGTTAGGGAGTTGGTCGTCTTGACGCTGCGTAGATGTCCCTATCGGCGGAATGAGGATATCGCCATCCTGTTTCGCCTTCAACCCAATAAATGCACTGATTTGCATAAACGGGTTTTTCCTTGCACGCGCACCACTATCTGCCATGATATGCACCGGACTAAACCCTTCTACGGCTTTGTCGTGGATCTCCGATCCACTGGCATCCACGTGGGGGTGAACCTTGCGTGGATCGCCACGCTCGACCAAGGCAGTCCCTATCCTCGGCAAGGTATCGAACATCTCATCTTCTATTTTATCCATTGCATCTATCCAGATGCGAATCTGCTCGTTTTCGGACTCCTCGCTCTCAGTGGCAGAAGCACCTTCAAGGAGTGCATCAATTCGTGCCTGCGCATCGTTGACCAAGGCATTCCGGTTTTCAGGGGTCAGGTAATCAATGATACCGGGTGAAATACCACTCAGCGTTGCGTACTCGAAAGCAAGTTTTTGGATTTTCTCAAGTACGTCGGTTGTCGCGCGTGTTCCCAATTCGGGATGGTTGAAACATCTGGAGATGAGGTCAGATAATTCCCTACCTCCCGCCTCAGCATTGAAAAATCGTATATGCTGCGCCGACGCTTGGTCTTCCCAGTCTAATTCAGGGGGTAGCACCTCGTTAAAGATAACCCGACCTACCGTTGTGAGAATGGGTTCTGTGGTTTTTCCACCCTCCGTCTTTTCACAAAAAAGTTGGAGACTGTCATGAAGTTTAAGTTGACCGGCTACATGGGCAGCGATAACCTCTTCTGGACCGGAATAACGTCGGTGGTACCACGGTTTGTCCTGAAGTGCTTCAAAAGCAGCAGGATCCTTTTCGGCATAAGCGGCATGCAAATCCTCAGCGTCCTGCGTGTGTTCAGGTAACGTCTTTGTGAGGAAACTCGGCCCAAGCACCATATCGAGTTCCGGGACAACTACAGGATCTCCATGTGAAGGCTTGAGAATATTATGGCTACTGAGCATCAGCATTTTCGCTTCAGCCTGTGCCTCAACAGTCAGGGGTACGTGAACAGCCATCTGGTCGCCATCAAAATCGGCATTGAAGGCTTTACAGACAAGCGGTGGAATTCTGATGGATTTGCCTTCCACCAAGACAGGCAAAAACGCCTGAATGCCGAGTCGATGCAACGTCGGCGGGCGGTTGAGTAGAACAGGATGGTCGGCAATAACCTCCTCCACAACATCCCACACCGGTGAATCCGCATCCACATGTTCAGCGAAATGTTTCGCCCGTTTAATCGTTTGCGCGTGGTTATGCGCTTGAAGTCGCTCAATAATAAACGGCTTGAACAATTCCACTGCCATCCGTTTTGGAATACCACATTGGTGCAACCCCAATTCGGGACCAACAACGATAACACTTCGCCCAGAGTAGTCAACCCGTTTTCCAAGCAGATTCTGACGGAACCGTCCAATCTTACCCTTAAGCACATCAGCGAGGGATTTCAGGGGACGATTACCGGGACCGGTTACACGTCTACCGTGGCGTCCGTTGTCGAAGAATGCATCGACCGCTTCCTGCAACATCCGTTTTTCGTTTCGGAGGATCACCTCTGGCGAACGGAGTTGTATCAACTTACGGAGTCGATTGTTACGATTAATGACACGCCGATAGAGATCATTGAGATCGCTCGTAGCGAAGCGTCCGCCCTCAAGTGGAACCAAGGGCCGCAAATCCGGCGGAATAACCGGAATCACATCCAGAATCATCCACTCGGGTCGCTGTCCCACTTCGACAAACCCCGCTATCTGCTTCAGCTGCTTGGCAACCTTAAGCTTTTTCTGGTGGCTCGTGGTTTCCTCAAGCATTTCGGTGAGTCGTTTCTTCTCCGCTTCAAGGTCAATATTACTCAAAATCTCGCGAATCACTTCAGCCCCGGTACCCGCACGAAATCCGCCTCGGTATTTGTTACTATACTCAAGGTATTCAATTTCGGTTAGCACCTGCCGAGGTTCCAGTGGGCACTCCGGATCGGTCACCTCAACGACAATAAACGCGTCAAAATAGAGCACGAGTTCAACTTGGCGTGAGGAGAGTTCACAGAAAGTACCGATGCGCGACGGAATACCTTTAAAGTACCATATATGAGAGACAGGAGCGGCAAGTTGGATATAACCGAGCCGTTCCCGGCGAACGCGCTGTTGCGTGACTTCAACGCCACAACGGTCACATATTACACCTTTATGTTTAATCCGTTTATACTTACCGCAGTTACACTCCCAATCCTTTTGCGGTCCGAAGATAGCCTCACAGAAAAGTCCTTCGGGTTCGGGTCGGAAAGAACGGTAGTTGATGGTTTCCGCTTTCTTGACTTCACCGCAGTTACATGTCCCCTTTTCCGGGCATATAAAGGGACCATCCGCAGCATCAGAAGGATTCCTACGCCTGCAACTCGTCTGCTTCGCCGAGTCTTTAATCTGTTCCGGCGAAGCAATCTTTATGGAGATGCTGTCAAATGCCTTGTTCATCAGTTCTCCTTTCGCGTATCGCTATTAGCGGTTCGCGGTTCGCTAATCATCACTGTCTTTGTCAAGGGATACATGCAGTCCAAGTGTTTGGAGTTCACGGACGAGGACCTTGAACGATTCGGGCGTACCTGGTGGTTCTGGGTTCAGTCCTTTCACAACCGACTCATAGATTTCCCGTCTGCCAAGCACATCATCGGATTTGATCGTGAGCATCTCTTGGAGCGTATGCGCTGCGCCATAAGCCTCCAACGCCCAGACCTCCATCTCACCGAGCCGCTGTCCGCCGTGCTGTGCTTTACCGCCTAAGGGCTGCTGTGTAACGAGGGAATACGGACCGGTTGAACGGGCATGCATCTTATCTGCAACGAGATGGTTCAGTTTCAGGAAATAGACGTATCCGACTGTTACTTCTTGTGCGAACGGTTCGCCGCTTCTACCGTCATAGAGGATACTTTTACCCGTCTGCTTACTCCGTTCGGGCAGTTCGGTCTCCCCGAGCTTTTCAAAAATTTCCGACTCTGTCGCGCCATCAAATACCGGGGATTCCGCACGAATGCCGAGTTCATGGCATGCCCATCCGAGATGAATCTCCAAGATTTGACCGACATTCATTCGAGACGGCACACCCAACGGATTCAGCACCAACTCAACCGGCGTACCATCTGGAAGGTAAGGCATATCCTCTTCGGGTAAAATTTTAGCAACAACGCCCTTGTTACCATAGCGACCCGCCATCTTATCACCGACAGAAATCGAACGCTTACTGGCAACATAGACTTTCACGCGTTTAATAACGCCGGGTTTCAATTCATCCCCCATCTCTAATTGCTGAAGTGCTTGTTCCTTCTCTTCTGTGTAAGTCGTTATTCTTCCCTGCGCCATCTCCTCAACACGCTGGATGTGTTCCATCGCTTCCGCACCGGTTACACGGATGTCCGAGAGCGACAAACTGCACGCTTTGCGCGCCTTTTGATAGTCAGCATCAGAGACATCATCGCCAACCTGGAGTTCACACTGGGGGTCGAAAACAGCTGTAATATGCCAAGTAGCCTCAGTTTTAAGGTCTCTCGCAGTCCGAACGAGTGATTCGCGCTCTTCAGGGGTTAATCGTTGACCGGCTGCAATAGAACGCGCCGGAAAGTCCCTGCTAACTTGCTGGTGATCAGCATCGGAAATATCCTGACCAACTGTCAATGGACACTCGTCTTCAAAGACTGCCGTAACGTGCCAAAACAACTCGGTCTGTAAATCCAGATATGTTTGGCTCAATTGCTCCCATTCGCTTTGGGTAACCATCTGTCCTTCCGTGAGGGGTCCACCAGACGCTTCGAGTTGTGCGACAACGGCTTGCTCAAATTCAGAACGTTCCACTTTTCGCAATTCGCTGTTCGCGGTCTGCGGTTCGCTGTTCGCGGTTACCAATTCGTAGAAACCCCAACTATCGGGTTCTGCGTTTTCTTCAGTTACCAACACTCCGAATCGCGCGCCTGTCTCAGTAAGGACCTCTTTAAGGTGTTCGGAATGCTCTCCATCTTCGGCGTGAGCCTCCTCACACACAGCAACTGCAACCACGCCATCATCGGGAGCACGGAGCAGAACATCAATAGAATCCGATTGTGTATCTAAAGGTTCCGTCGCTTCATGGAGAAGCGGTTCAGTATTTTCTAAAAGCGGTTCGCAAATCCGACCAAGATATGCTTGCACTGCTTCAACGGTTTCGGGTCCAAAATGTGGTGAGCCGGCGACCTCTTCTATCATACCATCATTTTCGTCACCTTCAACCCCCAATGGGTCTTCAGTTGACAGATCCGGATAATGCACCACAACAGTCGGCGCAAGTTCAGGAACACCTGTGACCCTATAGAGCGTTTCAGCGACAAAAGCTTCGGAGATCGTGTCTTCGGTTACCGTATAGTATGCATCTGCCGTAAAACCAGAGATATACGTATCCAAAATCTCAGCAGTGAGTGTATCCCCCACATCAGCAAAAGGCACAGCGGCATCGTTACCGCCCACCGTGTAAAGTGGATTAGCAAGTTCGCATCCGATGAGCGTCTTCCGAATCTCCTCACCCTTTCGGTAACGAATAGAAGCACACTGTTCGTACCAGGTCTCCTCAATCTCTTTACGTTTCGACTCAAAGCGCAAGCCATCAGGAATTGAAGACCCAGATTCGCCCTGCGTCCACTCCCCGCGTCTCTGTGAGACATCGGGTTTACGGGAAAACACCTTTACATCAATAACGACCCCTTCAACGCCCGGACGGACATAAGTAGAGGCATCTCGGACCTCCTTAACCTTTTCACCAAAAATTGCACGCAGCAGTTTCTCCTCCGGTCCATACTCGCTCTCACCCTTCGGTGTAATTTTTCCGACGAGTATACTCCCCGTGCCAACGACACTCCCGACGCGAATGATCCCTTCTTCATCGAGTTGCGTGAGCCGTGCTTCGCTAACGTTGGGAATATCACGTGTAATTTCTTCGGGACCGACTTTCGTCTCACGTGCCTCGACCTCGAACTCTTCAATATGGATAGAGGTGAAGGTATCCCCTTTAATGAGGCTCTCGCTGATGAGAATAGAATCTTCGTAATTGTGACCACCCCACGGCATATAAGCACACAACACATTCCGTCCGAGCGCGAGTTCCCCGCTCTCTGTAGAAGTCCCGTCTGCAATGACCTGATCAACTTCCACTGTATCGCCGACTGCGACGATTGGACGTTGGTGGATACAGGTTCCGCTGTTACTCCGCTTGAAGGTCTGAAGTTTGTAAACATCGTAACCCATCTCACTGAAGGTATTCTCGCCTTTATCGTGGTGAAGGGTTTCACCCGTGTATATGAGGATTTCATCAGCAGAGACGCTTGTGACGGTCCCGGCACGTGTCGCCGTTACGAGTGCCCCGGAATAGCGCGCAGCGGGTTCTTCCATCCCCGTTCCAACTAACGGTGCTTCTGGCCGGATGAGTGGCACAGCTTGACGCTGATGGTTGGATCCCATCAAGGCGCGGTTAGCATCCTCGTGCTCCAGAAATGGAACAAGCGCAGCAGAAACCCCGACAATTTGTTGTGGGGCGACCCCGATATAGTCCACCCGCTCCATCGGAAGGGACAATACATCTTCTCCACTCCGAACAGGTAACGTCTGTTCAGAAGCATTCGCACCCCCATTCGTATCGCGTGGAATTGACTTTGCGGCAATGAAAGCGGCATCTTCGCTATCCGCACTCAAGTATTCTACCGAACCCACCGTTGAATCGTTCTCAACCTTATGATAAGGTGTCTCTATAAAGCCGTAAGGATTTATCCGTCCATAGCAAGCCAACGAAACGATGAGTCCAATCGAAGGACCTTCGGGTGTTTCCAACGGACAGACCCGTCCGTAGTGTGTACGATGGACATCTCGGACAGCTGCTGTGGCTCTATCTCGGTGGAGTCCGCCCGGACCAATGGCTGAAATACGACGTTTGTGCGTCAACTCATCCAGCGGATTAATTTGCTGCATGAATTGCGACAACTGGTTCGATCCGAAGAACTCACGGAGTGCCATCATCAAGGGCTTTGGGTTAATCAGTGTAGAAGGAATAATCTTATCAATATCGCTGGTCGTACTCAATCGCTCACGTGTTGTTCTGCGAATCTGAAAGAGTCCCATCCGGAACTGGTTTTCAAGCAATTCGCCGATAACCCGCACGCGTCGGTTGCCGAGATGGTCAAGATCGTCCTTTGGCGAGACACCGTTATGTACATTAAGAAGATGCGCTACCGTGGCAGCAATATCTTCGGCACGCAGCGTGCGAAATGTCTCTTCGGGTGGTTCCCCGTAAACAGACATATTTTTAAATTTGTGATTAAGTTTGTACCTTCCAACAACACCTAAATCATACCGGTGTGGATCAAAAATGAGCCACGAAAGGTGTTTGCGAGCATTTTCCACACTCGCTGGATCCCCAGGTCTCA
>VXZL01000412.1 GCA_009845505.1 Candidatus Poribacteria bacterium
GACAAAGCACACTCAAGCGCCCCTTGCTTCGCCGGTTTGCCTTCCAGAATGCAATCACAGAAGTAGCGCATCTCTTGGTAGAAGCCTTGTGTGAAAAATGCTTTGTTTTCAAGCGTTCCCAGACTGTTTTGCGGTTCCCAGACAATCGCGCCGCTGTCAAAGCCTTCAGGCACATAACTCGTGCTACCGCTGTAATTGAAAGACACGCCGCGCTGGAGTACGACACGTACACCGTTCTGAATTTCAGCATGACACCCATCGCCGAAAAATTGATAGAGTTCCGAAGGCTGCCCATGTCTCGCACCATCAGCCAAATGGAAGTTGCCAATCACACCGCTTTCGTATTCCAATATGCACGCGCCGCCACCGCGCCTGCCTCTGTGAGCCGTCACATTTGCAACCTTCCCACCGACCGCGACGAGCAGCGACAACGGATGTACCCCATTTTGAAGCCAATTCGTATGTACCTTCTCGCGTAGGATACGTTTGCCATCGCTCGGAATCGTCATCGGATAGACCCCTAAAATGCTGCGTAAGGCACCGTATTCCTCTGTTGCAAAGATTTCGATAATCTTCTGCGTCGCGGGCATGAACGCCTTTTTGAATCCAACCACGACGACGCGATCCTTCCGGTGAGCGATCATCTCCGAAACTTCATCCGCAAACATCCCCGGCGGCTTTTCTAACCAGACATGCATCCCCGCATCCAGTGCCTCACACGTCAATTCGGGGTGCAGACGCGGCGGTGCACACAAAAAAACAGCGTCCAATTCTTCGCTCTCAAACATCTCTGCCATGTTTGGATAAAACGCATCAACACCGTACTGCTTGGCAGTGATACGCGCACGCTCGATATCAAGGTCGCACAACGCCTTCAGCCGTACCGGAAGAAAGGTCATTGTCGGTAGTACATTCCGATACCCGTGTGAACCGACCCCCACAACCGCAACATCTAACCGCTTCTCAAATTCTCTCTGATAACTCATAACCTACTCCCCTGAAAGCACACTATCAAGATATGCATCCAGGTCTCTTTTCATCTTCTGCAATTCGCCTTGGTCAATGTACATCATGTGCCCTGCCTGATAGTAAGCCATTGAGATGTTGTCCTGTAAGGATTTATCGAGTCCAAGGTGACTAAAGGTATACTCTGATGCCAAAAACGGTGTTGCCAGATCGTAATAACCGTTAGCAACAAAGACCTTTAGCGCAGGGTTGGTCGTCATCGCCTTCCGAAGCGTATCCGCAACGTTGACGTATTCATTCTGGTGATCGCCATAGTCCCATGGATGCACACGCCTGCTCAAGATTTCATACGGAAGGTCAGACGCAAATTCCAGTTCATCACGGACGTAGTAGTTGAGCATTGCCGTGTATGCGCCTTGAACAACTGCTGAACTGGGGTCGTATTCATACATCTCACCTGCGGAATCCCGATCAATACCTTTGTAGCGACTATCGAACCGTCCGACTGTGCGACCTTCGTCTCGGAGAAGCTCCTTGCAGAAACGGGCGATGTTAATGCGCAAGTCCGTCCGCTCAATATATTCGGCACTCAACCCAGTATATTTCACGAGTTGTTGCGTAATGTTAGCACGTTGGTCAGCAGGTAACGCACTCCCTTGCATCAGAGCCGTCGTGTAATCGCCCATTGCGAATACTCTGACCTCGTCCATAAAGGACTCAAATTGGACATCCGCTTCCAATTTACCGTGATACAATGCCGTCGCTGCATAAGTAGGCAAATAGAGGATATACGGCAGATCGTTTCCAGGTGCAAACCGGATCGTCTGAAAATTCAGAACGACCGAGACGAGCATAATACCGTTGAGATAGGTACCGTGCCGTTCCTGAAGATAACCGGAGAGTCCACTGGCGCGCGTCGTTCCGTAGCTTTCGCCAATGAGGAACTTCGGTGAACCCCAGCGTTTATAGCGTCCCAAATACAGCAGGATAAAGTCTCCCACAGACTCAATATCCTTCTTGAACCCATGAAACTGCTTTGCCTCTTCCCCCGGTACTGCTCTACTGAAACCCGTACTCACAGGATCAATGAAGACCAGATCCGTCTGGTCTAAAATGGAGCAGTCGTTATTCTTGAGTTCGTATGGAGGCTGTGGCAGTTCGCCGTCATCGTCAGGTTTCACACACCGCGGACCTAACACACCCAAATGTAGCCATACCGACGAAGATCCAGGACCTCCATTGAAGGAGAAAGTTATTGGGCGTTCGGACAAATCTTCTACATCATCGCGGGTATACGCAATAAAAAACACCGACGCTTTCGCTTTCTCACCTTCCTTATCGACTTCCTCTTTTAGCACAAGTGTCCCCGTCGTCGCGGTATAACGAATCTCTTCACCGTTAATCGTAACGCTGTGATGTGTAACCGAGAGGTTATCTTCGGGGGTAGGTGGGTTGTTCTCTTCAGCTGAACTCTCTTCAGAGGTCTGTTGTTCTTTTTCACTCATATTAACTTTTCCTCCGTACTTTTTTATTCCCAAGACTTAAGCACACTACCGCATAACCGCATTATAGCACATTTTACAGAAACGGGTGTGACAAAAATCAATGGAACGAAAATCAAAACCGAAAACGAATTGACTCATTACTCCAAACCTGTTATGCTATTTTCATGCCAAAACTCAACCTCAAACCCAACCATAAAGCAATCCGAGACTACTATGCTACGCTGCAACAGTACGACAAGCACGCCATCACACACGAAGGTGCCGTCAGCGCGCCTTTTGATACACTCCTACAAGCTTGTGCGAAACAGGTCAACGCTACACTCGTCCCGCAATATCGTATGCAGGCACCAGAAGGCAACCGCATTGTCATTGACGGTGTTGTCCTTGACGCTTATGGACTCCCATTCGCGTATTGGGAGGCAAAAGACACAGATGATGACCTCATCAAAGCCGTCCAGGACAAATGTGACGCTGGCTATCCGCTCGACAATACCCTCTTCCAAAACCCAACGCGCGCCATCTTATGCCAAAACGGACAGGTCGCATTGGACACCGACATCACTGAACCCGCGCGTCTGATTGGCGTACTCCAATATCTATTCACTTATACCGCACCCGCACTCGACAATTGGCAGACAGCCGTCTCGGATTTCAGGGAACATGTCCCAGACCTTGCAAATAGGCTAAAGGAACTCATTGAGGAACGCCACGACACCGATACAGCGTTCAAGAAGGCGTTCACCGATTTTTACGAAACCTGCCGTACCTCCATTAACCCAGACCTTTCCCAAGATGCAGTTGAGGAGATGCTCGTTCAGCATATCCTCACCGAACGCATCTTCCGCACGGTTTTTAACAATTCCGCCTTTACCCGCCGAAATATCATCGCACGCGAAATTGAAAACGTTGTGGATGCCCTAATCCGAGAGGCGTTCAGTCGTGAAGAATTTCTCAAACCCTTGGATCGGTTCTACGTGGCAATTGAGCAGGCATCGGCACTCTGTAAAGACTTCTCCCAAAAACAGCACTTCCTCAACACCTTTTACGAGAAGTTTTTTCAAGGGTTCTCCGAAGATGTAGCGGATACACACGGTATCGTCTACACGCCACAACCCATCGTAGATTTCATGGTGAAGAGTGTCGAACATATCCTTGATACCGAGTTCAATCGGTCCCTGTCGGATACCGGTGTGCATATCATCGATCCATTTGTTGGCACGGGTAACTTCATTGTTCGACTCATGCAGGACATCCAAGGCACGACGTTAGAGGCAAAATACCGCCATGCGTTGCATTGCAACGAGGTGATGCTTCTGCCCTACTACATCGCCAGCCTGAACATTGAACAAGAGTACTTCCGTCGGACGGGTACGTATCTGCCGTTTGAAGGGATAGTGCTTGCCGACACATTTGAGCTGCTTGAGCGGCAGCAAGGCGAACTCTTCACACGTGAAAACACGGAACGGGTTGAGAGACAAAAGGCGGCGGATATGTTCGTCGTCATCGGTAACCCGCCTTACAACGCGTGGCAGGTGAACGATAGCGACAACAACAGAAATCGGAAGTATGAAACAATGGACGCGCGAATCACAGACACCTACGCTGCAGATTCCAAAGCGACACTTAAGAGTGCCCTCTACGATCCATACATCAAAGCGATTCGATGGGCATGCGACCGTATTGAAGACGAAGGCGTTGTTGCCTTTGTGACGAACAACGGATTTCTCGAGGGTTTGGCATTTGACGGGATGCGAAAGCACCTATCGGAAGATTTCGACGCGATCTATATTCTGGATCTGGGTGGCAACGCACGGAAAGGATTAAAGGTCTCGGATGCCAACGTATTCGGTATTCGGGTTGGTGTGAATATCAATTTGTTTGTCAAGAACAAGCAGAACCCATCAGAAAAACCCAATATTTTTTATTATCGGACCGATGATTTGTGGAATAAGGAGAGAAAGTTTAATTTTCTGAATGAACACCAGCACATAGGGAACATAGAATGGAATCCAATTCAACCGGATAAACAGTATACATGGTTAACCGAAGGGCTCCACGCCGAATTTGATACGTTTATCCCGGTGGGAACGAAGGAAGCGAAAGCAGCAAAGGGCGAAACGGCGGGTGTGATTTTCAAAACCTATAGTGCAGGTGTTAAAACAGGTCGCGATGCTTGGGTTTACAACTTTAACCGAGATGTCCTTAACGAGAACATTCGGGGAATGATTGGCACTTACAACGCAGAGGCGGATAGGTGGAATCGTCGAGAAAACCAGCGGGTGAATGTCAATGATTTTGTGATTTATGATGACACAAAGATTAAATGGGATCGGGAATTACGTCAACACTTGCAACGGGGCAGACCTGCTGAATATGCAGAAAACAAGGTGCGCAATACACTTTACCGGCCCTTTACAAAATCAAACCTATTTTTTGATCGCGTTCTGAACAATTGTGTCTATCTGTTTCCATATTTCTTTCCCATGCCTGAAACGGAAAAGGAAAACCGGGTGATATGGCTTAAGGTTGGGAAAGAATTGCCGATGTTTTCACTAATGGCAAACCAGATTCCAGACTTACTGCCACAGAGCGGTTCCCAATGTTTTCCCTTCTATACCTATGCCGAGAACGGCACGAATCGACAAGAGAACATCACGGATTGGGCATTGGCAGAATTCCAAAACCACTACGACGACAACACCATCACCAAGTGGGGCATTTTCCACTATACCTACGGACTCTTGCACCACCCTACCTATCGTGAGAAGTATCAGATGAACCTCAAGCGCGATCTGCCGCATATCCCCTATGCCGAGGATTTCTGGGGATTTGCCAACGCAGGCGCGCAGTTAGCAGACCACCACATCAACTACGAATCCTGCCCGAAATACGATAAATTAAAATACATCGAGACCCCCGATACCCCGATAGATTGGCGCGTTGAGAAGATGCGATTGTCCAAAGATAAAACGCATCTGAAATATAACGATTTCTTGACGCTGGCGGGTATCCCCCCGGAAGTGTACGACTATCAGTTAGGCACGCGTTCGGCGTTAGAGTGGATTGTAGATCAATATCGTGTCAAGACTGACAAACGGAGTGGGATTGTGAATGACCCGAACCGGACGGATGAACCGCGGTATATCGTAGATCTCATCGCCCGCGTTATCCATGTAAGTTTACGGACAGTGGAAATTGTCAAAAACTTGCCACCATTGTAACCCCAACCCTGATAGGTAAGGAATGGATTCCGCCTATTTCTAAACCAAACCCTACATTGATTCCTGTGAGTTTGTACATAACATTTCCCAATCCTGCAAATTCGCTAATCCTGCAAATCCTGATTCTGACAGACACCAACCACAGCCGCTATCTGCTAACCACCAAAAAATTTGACATATTCCTCAGATATGCTAAACTCTACACAAAGGAGGAACGCTATGGAGAAACCGATTCGCTTAGGACTTATTGGCTGTGGCGGGATTGTACAAAATACGCATGCCCGCGCCTATAATGCACTCACAGACACCGTTCAGGTAACCGCGCTTGCAGACATCGTCCCAGAAAACCTACAAAAAGTCGGAGAACGGTTCAGCGTCCCAGCAGAGAACCGATATGCAGATTATCGGGATATGCTCGAACATGCAGCGATAGATGCCGTGACCATTGCTACACCCCACTCATTTCACGCCGAGCAGGTTATCGAAGCCGCAAACGCAGGCATGGCTATTATTTCCGAAAAACCGATGGCGACGAACTTGGAAGAGGCTGACGATATTCTATCAGCTGTGCGTCGTAACAGCGTGCCTTATACAGTCGTGCATAACTACCTTTTCAATGCAGGCATGAGAGCAGCGATGACAGAACTTGACGCACTCGGAGAATCTCATTTCGGAAGGAGCGTCGGGATGGGACTAAAACCGACAGATTTTTCAGCGAATCACCCGACACCGGCGTTTGCGTGGCGCGCCAGCAAAGCCAAAGGCGGTGGGTGTATCATTGACACCAGTTACCACGAAATCTATTCCGTTTGTGCTCTGATGCAATCGCCCGTCCGATACGTTGAGGCACGTGTCCAAACCCTCCGTCTCGATATTGATGTCGATGATATCGCCATGTTGCTCTGTGAACACGAAAACGGCGGGATCACGACTGTATCGGGAGCGTGGTGCGTACCTGCCACAGATTTTGGGTGGTGCGAGATGCATGCTGAGAACGGTTCCCTGCGCGTCCGGCATCGCGTAAATGTGGAGGATGCACTCCGTCGTTTCACGAGAGCAGACGGATGGAAAGCGTTAGAGCTCCCAGAATTTAACGAAGCAGAACGCCAAGACGCAAGCGGACATGTCCGCTATTTCACGGAGACCTTTAACGCCCTTGCAGCGGATGCCCCACTACCCGTAGATCCGAAGAAGGCGTATCACAACCTCGCCATTATTGAGGCAGCGCGTGAAGCGACCACAGAACGCCGCGCAATTGAAATTGTACCGCCATAAAAAACGTGGGTTCAATAAAACAGCCATGTAGCGCGAACTGTATGAAGATTAAAAGATAAATGTAGGTAATCGACGGGCAATAATGCACGTCGCATTTGGGCGAGTACGCCGCAGAATTGCCCTACTACAAGCAGGTGAGTTCGTAGTAGTGCGATTTATCGCACGTTGAGAAATTAAGGAAACAAAATGAGGAAAGAACTACTGTTCGGCGTTTTAGTCGTTTTGATGGCAATGCTCAGCTTCAACTTTCCCATGACTGCTATTGCGCAGCAGGACACGACATTCACTGAGGCAAAAACTGCTGCTGAATACGATGCCGAAGATGATGTGAATACGTCAGTGTGGCTCGCTGCTGCTGGGATTTTAGGGGTGGTGGGTAATCTTCCACTGGGTGCTGTCGCTGTCGGTGGTGCGTATGTCTATCAGCCTGTGCCACCCGCCGAGCGACTTCTCGGTAAATCAGCGGAATACGTCACTATTTACACGGATGCTTACAAAGCCAAGTCCCGTAATCTGCGATGGATTGCTGCTGGAAAAGGGGCACTCGGTGGATCGGCTGTGTTCTGCATGTTAGGAATGCTTAAGATAAAACCGTGGACAGATTGGGTTTTCTGGTAGGAATTGGCAATTAGCAGTTAGCAATTGCTAACCACTAACTGCCCTATGCTGATAACTAAAAAATTACGCCAATATATGTCGTATGGCGTTTGCGATAATATACTCTTCACCGGCATTGAGGGTGTATGCGTTAATAACCAGAGCCTTTTTGCCCTGTGCGTTCACTTTAATCCTCGGTGTGCCAGCGTCAAGTTCCTGTGTGATTTGTGCAGCGTCCTTTCCAGTAATAGCAGCATCAATTTTCACATGCAGATTCGACAGTGTATGGCTCCTTTCTGGATAGTGAACTTCGCAGGATACGCCGTCAACGTTCGCAAGTTCATGTTCTAATGCCTCATATCTGGCATCCTGTTCCTTTAAACGTTTATCGTGATCAGTGGACAACCAGATATCGATGGCCGTTACCAATCCGATAATCTCCTGCCGATCTACTTTCATGCCGCGTCCGACAGGTCTCGGTCCAATAAACCCGTGCTGCCGCACCGTTTCGATCATATCCTTTCTTCCACAGACGAAACCCGTTGAATGTGGCGCGTTGAAGTACTTGCCACCAAAGCAGACAAGGTCAGCAGATTGAGCGTTGCGTCGGAAATAATCAAGTGGATAGATTTGGGCGGCTGCATCAGCAATCACTGGAAGATTGTGTGAGCGAGCAATCTCAGTCGCATCTGCTAACGACACCCCATTTTCGTGCTCTGCTTGAATGAGATAGGCAACCGCCGCTGTATTTTCGTTGATGGCAGCCTCTAACGCCTCGTTCGTGCAACCGTTGTCATCGCCTACATAAATGAGTTTACTTCCCGGAATCGTAAACGCGCGATCGTAGGTATAATGTTGCATCTTCTGAAAAACGATTTCATTCTTAAGCCCGGTGGTATCTGGCAGTTGCGCCATTTTGTCCGGATCGTTACCAGTCATCACCGTTGCTGATGCCAAGACGAGTGCGGTATAGCAGCCCGCAGTGATATAAGCATCCTCAACGCCGAGTCGTTCCGCTATGAATTGTCCGGATCTTTCCAGCAGTTCTGCCATTTCAACGTAACTGGCATCGGCTTCGAGCATCGCTTTGCGAACGGCTGCTGAGGGTGTGGACCCACCGCGCACAGTCTGATTTCCCTGAGCGTTAATTAGGGGCCGTGCACCGAGTTTTTTATAGACGTTTCCCCAACTTGTATTCGCCATGAGATAGCCTCCTTAGTAAAGGATTCTCTGTAACTCACAAAGAGAAAGCGTTAACGGTTTTGGGTGAGAAATCTAAGCACACTTTAATACGAAACGCACAATTTGTCAACTCGTTTAATGTTTTTATCCAGAGGCATTCAATTTTACAAAATAAGTCCATATCCGTAAAGGATACCTCTTGCCGGATGCCCGAATTTATTCGGGGTTGTGCACGTTGTCCCGAACAAGTTCGGGCATCCTTGGGTAAATTACTTGACAATTGAATGCTGCTGTGTTTTTATTCGATGACTATTAAACAATTGCTGACTGCTGACCGCCGACAGCCGATAGCTTCTAAAGAATCGTCAATTCATCTTCCTCACCGCTCTCCTCCAGAACCGTCACTAATTCGTTGGCGACCTCACCAAACGCCTCGGATTGGGGTGACTCTGGATTCCCTGCGACAATCGGAACCCCGATGTCCCCTGCGGTGCAAACTTCAGCGTCAAGCGGAATTTGCCCTAAGAACGTGACACCAAATCGCTCACTTGTATTCCTACCGCCATCGGCACTAAAAATTTCGGTTTTTTCATTGCAGTGCGGACATAGGAAGTAGCTCATGTTTTCTATAATCCCCAGAATCGGCACACCGAGGCGTTCAAACATAGCCACACCCCGCCGGACATCCGCAAGCGCGACATCTTGAGGCGTTGTAACAATAATTGCCCCAGTCAACGGGATCGCCTGTGTTAAGGTGAGCGCAACATCTCCCGTTCCGGGCGGCAAGTCGATAATCAGATAATCAAGTTCGCCCCATTCTACGTCGCTTAGGAATTGGCGGATCGCACTAAGTAGCATCGGACCCCTCCAAATCATCGCCTGTTCTTCCGGCACCATGAACCCGATGGACATCAGTTTGATGTTATGCCGAACCAGCGGAATCAGTTTGCGTTCTGGACTTGTCCGCGGGCGTTCTTGGATCCCCATCATTGTTGGAATACTCGGACCGTAGGCATCCGCATCCATCAAGCCGACTTTCGCACCGGCGTTTGCAAGCGAAATTGCCATATTCGTGGCGACAGTCGATTTCCCAACACCACCCTTTCCACTCGCAACGGCGATTTTATGTTTTATATTTGGTAAAGTAATGTTCTGCTGCGGCGTTTGTTGTTGGGATGTTTGCTGTTGTGGACTCGGCTGTTGTCCTGGTGGCCGTCCAGAGATTTGTGAACCGCTGATGACCTGGAGTTCTGGGTGTTCCTTCGCGGTTGGAGATGATGCGGGTTTCGGTTTTTTTGTATCGCCTTTTTTCAAAAATCTCATGTTCGTTCTCCTGATTGATTCGGTTTTATCCAACATTATAATC
>VXZL01000090.1 GCA_009845505.1 Candidatus Poribacteria bacterium
TGAAAAATAGCCAACCTTTTAAGAGGAATTATCAATTAGAATTGGTATTAGTTAGGACTTCCGCAGAATGTTCTTTTGTAGCATAACCTGTTAGGTTGTGCAACCGGAATGTCTGTGTTTTTTCAAGGATCTTCATCTCACAGAGCGGGCTACGGTCAAAATTGCGTCCGTCCTATTAGTTCTACTTCAGCACGATTATACACAAAAAGGAGTCGTATGACAATCCAAAACTTTCAAAAACAGATTGAAGCCATTTATTACACACGAGATGCTGAGCGTGGCGTGCCGTTAACCTTCACATGGTTCGTCGAAGAAGTCGGAGAACTCGCAAAAGAGATTCGGAAACAACCACGAGATATAGAGCGGCTACGTGAGGAATTCGCCGATGTCTTTGCATGGCTTATCACGTTGGCAAGTCTGCTCGGTATCGACTTGGAGGATGCGGCGCAGATCTATGCTGACGGGTGTCCGAAGTGTAAAGCGACCCCGTGTTCCTGCTAACTTCCATTCAAAAATCGATCGAAGTTCCCACCAAAGAGATTGTTAACATCCCGCTGGATCTCTGATTTACTGACGCTCCACCCGACATCAAGAAGCGTCTGGTATTTTTCTACCAAAACGTCGGCAATGATTTGACGTGAGTGTTTCCACTTGTACACGAGTTGATCCAAGATTCGGGCATCTGAATGCTGAGGGATAACGCTCAGACCGAGCAGCTCAATCCGTTCTCGCGTGATCTCCTCAATAATGCTCGGATTGTTCATGAACCACCAACATCCGAATATCATCAGATTTTTGAATTTCCGCCCGATGACACATAGCTCATGTTGATTTTCACGCGACAGGAGCGTAACGAGAAACTTATTATCAGGATGCTCGCGTAGCAGCGTCTCTAAACTCTCCAAATCTGCCTTACCCGTTCCATCTCCAGCCATCTGGAGTTGTGGATTAACCGCACGTTTCACGCCAATCATCAGCGCGAAGGGGACATTAAACTCACGAGAGATGGGTAATATACAGTTATCAAACAGCCTTCCCAAAACGCCATCATCAGGATACTGGAAGTCCGGCGGAAGGGAGACCGCCATATATTTTGGGTTCATCCGTTGGATCCATGTCTCTAAAAATCGACGGACTTCTTTATAAGTCTTTTCTGAGGAGAGGGTCGGATCCACGTCATAGCCGAGACCCCGGAGGTGTTCATAACCCGTCTCTTGATAGGTATTGATAAGCACATCCATCCGCAGTGCTGCCGCAAAGCGCGCATCGCCGGTATCCCCTGACTGCCAGACGGGTGCCTCTGCAGGATCAAACGGGTCGTTTGTCATTACCACTTTAGAGACTTTCGAGCGTTCAAAGACGGTATCAATAAATGCCTCGACCGTCGTATCGGCGAAGTAGCCACGATAGTCTTGTAGATTCCGTGAACTGACATCCAAGCCTAACTCGTTCAGTGTTGTAACAACCCCGCGGCAGGCTTCACTGATGGGTGAATTCTCAATGAAGAGGGTCTGCCAAATCAAGTCTGCCTGCTCTGTCTTCGTCATCGCCCAAAATTGCTGATACGAGACATCCGATTTGCGGAATACTTCGGCGATAAGGTAGTGATAGGTTAATAATTCGTCAATCCCCCACAGCAACAACTCACCAAACGGCGGACTGAAGAGGTGCGTATGGATATCTGTAACGCTTTGGGAACTGACCGCGTCAAGCACAGCGGTTCTGAGTGATTCTGTGGTTCCAATTGTCTGCGTCTGGTTTGATTCGGAAACATTCATATTAATCCTCCGGTTTCAAATGCTAAGACGAAGTTTCTGATTTAATCTTACTGGTTATAAAATCAACGACTTCTTCAGGGGTGTGTTTTCCGAATCGGACGTAAACGCCGCGGAAATTTTCAAGGCGTGTTGGGCGGGCAAACGGGCTGAGTAGGACCCCGTTCGCGTCAACGTAAAAGCTGCGAAATGTTTCCCAAGACCGTTCCAGCTTGTAGCAGCAACTTGTGATGATGAGTCGATCGGCTTCACACCGATGGTGGAACGGTAGGAAGTACTTGTAGAGTGAACCGATCAGAACGATACCAGAGATCAAGGCGACATAAATGGATTGGAAACCCAAATAGATGCCAAATAAAAGCAGTGCCAGAAAAAGCCCTAATAAAACCGACTTACGCCAGTTCTCAACGATCGGATGGACTGTCCATGAAAGCGTGGTAGGCAGGTCTGCCATATCAGTTAGTAGTTATCAGTGAGACACACCTTCTTGTAGGAACGAGCTGTGCTCGCGACCTTTATACCATTCTTCTTGTAGGAGCGAGTGTTTTTGCTTGGGCTCTTTGCTTGGGTGTTTCTGCGGATTTCTTCATGCTCGCGACCTTTACTCTGACGTATCGTCAATTTCTGTCTTTGACGCATCGTCGGCAGTATCTCCGCCTGCGCCATCTGTAGTCGTCTCAACACTTTCTTCGCCTATTGTGTCAACAGGTTCTGCTGTCGCTTCTTGTGTTGTCTCTTGTTCTATCGGCGTAAGCGCACCAACCTTTTCTTCACCATAGAAACGCATCAAGAAAAGTGAGATAAGCATGAAACCTATAGCAAGCCATGTGGTCATTTTACTGAGAAAAGTTGCTGCACCACGTCCGCCGAGAACGGATTGCATCTCAGCACCACCGAACGCACTCGACGAAAGTCCTTCACCCTTACTGTCCTGTAGCAAAATAACCAGCGTCAGAACGACGCAGAGCGGTACAAAGACCACCAGTACAAAACCAATGATAATTCCCATTTAACAATTTCCTCCTATGTAGATAGCAATCGGCAACTAACTGTCGGTAAAGGGTGATTTGTAACAATCTTTCACAACCTGGAGGGTTCCAAAGAGTGGTGAATTGTTACAGATAACCTCTTAACTGACGACTGACTGCTAACTGCTGACTGCCATTTTTACGATTTGCGCAAACGATTCCGCTTCAAGGCTCGCACCCCCAACAAGGGCACCGTCTACATCCGGCTGCGCCATCAACTCTGACGCGTTCTCCGGCTTAACACTGCCACCGTATTGGATGCGGATCTGCGATGCAACTTCTGCCGAATGTGCGGCTGTCAACAACCCTCGAATAAAGGCGTGCACCTCTTGTGCTTGATCGGGTGTCGCTGTTTTTCCTGTCCCGATTGCCCAGACGGGTTCGTAAGCGATCACACACGACAACAAATCCGTTGCGGATAGACCGGCAATACCGCCTGTGATATGACTCTCGATGACTGCTTCTGTCTGTCCGGATTCCCGTTCTTCGAGCTGCTCCCCGACACAGATAATCGGCTTTAAGCCGTGTGCTAACGCCGCTTTGACTTTCTGATTGACGCTCTCGTTTGTTTCACCGAAGTATTGCCGGCGTTCCGAGTGACCGATAATAACGTAATCACATCCGACATCTTTCAGCATCGGTGCAGAGATTTCACCCGTATACGCACCGCTATCCTCCCAGTAAAAATCTTGGGCGGCGAGGCGGATGTTGCTATCTGAGATAGTGCTGCTCACTGAAGCAAGTGCTGTAAAAGGAGGCGCAACGATGATTTCAACGTCCGTACATCCCGCAACTAACGGTTTCAGTGCCGTTGTGAGTGAGACTGCTTCTGAAACCGTGTTGTTCAGTTTCCAATTTCCTGCAATGATAGGTGTTCGCATAGCCCTCTCTTTGAGTAATGACTGTCGGCTGCCAGTGTATGGCAGTTGCCTGTTGCTTACATACCATAACTTGTTCTTTGCTGATTGCCGACGGCTGACTGCTGATTGCTTCTTAAAGCACACGCGCTGCGAGTTCGACAAGACGATTGGAGTAACCCCATTCGTTGTCATACCATGAAAGGACTTTAATCAGCCCATCTTCAATCACCTTCGTGAAAGGCGCGTCGAGAACGGAGGAGAGTTTATTCCCATTAAAATCCGCTGAAACGAGGTCAAGCTCTGAATAACCGAGGATGCCGTCTAAGCTGTTCTCTGCTGCTGCTTTTAGCGAAGCGTTGACGGCTTCAGCGTCCGGTCTCTCCTTGAGATCAACAGTAAGATCAACCACGGAAACGTTTGGCGTCGGGACACGGATTGCGAAACCGTCGAGTTTTCCGTTCAATTCTGGAAGCACTTTTCCAACAGCGACAGCAGCACCCGTTGTCGTTGGAATCATCGAGAGGGTCGCCGCACGGGCGCGACGCATATCGGAATGCGGGAAGTCATGAACCCGTTGGTCACCCGTATAGGCGTGAATCGTCGTCATCAGACCGCTTTCAATTCCAAACTCTTCGTGCAGTACCTTCGCAACCGGTGCGAGGCAGTTCGTTGTACATGAGGCGTTAGAGATGATGTGATGTTCTGACTTATCGTATTTATCGTCATTCACACCAATCACAATCGTGATGTCCTCACCTTTTGCGGGTGCGGAGACAATCACTTTTTTCGCGCCACCAGAGGTGATATGTTTCTCAGCATCTACTCGGTCGGTGAAGAAGCCGGTGGATTCGATAACGACATCCACGCCGAAGTCACCCCACGGCAGATTACCCGGATCCCGCTCAGCGAGAACACGTATTTCTTTTCCGTTTACCACAAGGCTGTCGTCTGTCGCGGAGATGTCGTCGGACAAAATGCCGTGAATAGAGTCGTATTCGAGAAGGTGTGCGAGCGTTTCAGGGTTCGTCAAGTCGTTGATGGCCACGAAGTCTATATCTAACGCTGGATTTTGCAGTGCCGCGCGAAAGGCGTTCCGACCAATCCGACCGAAACCGTTAATACCTACTTTAGTTGACATAAGACAGATAAATTCCTTTACAAGTATTTTGCCGTTACAGGGCTTTCTTCTAACAACAAATTTTGGAAACCTTATCCCTTTATCTACAGTTTCACTATGTTTAAAACATTCCCTCTTAATTATACCCTAAAGTGCAGTAAATTGCAAACACTGCTTAAGAACAATGATCCTGCTCTCCTTGACATCTTCTCGGCGTTACGCTATAATGCAAAGCATCAATAAACTACCTGAGGAAATCATGGCAACCCCGTCAAACAAAAACGCACACCTAAAATCCGGTATCCGAGACAACCTTCTCCGTGAAACAGTCCACGACTTTCTACAACAGGAAATTAAGAACGGCTCCGCACTCTCCATTGTATCCGCCTATTTCACCATCTACGCCTATGAAAAGATGCAACACTCCCTTCACAAAATAGAGAAACTCCGTTTTCTTTTCGGTGACCCCGATTTCGTCAAACGTATGGATCCGAATAACACAGATACAAAAGCGTTTGATATAACAGACACAGGCTTACAACTCAACCAGCAGCTCCGACAGAAACCGATTGCCAAAGCGTGCGCCGAATGGATAAAAGAGAAGGTAGAAATCCGCACAACCCGCGACTCAAATCTGATACACGGAAAAATGTATCACATCGCCAATAACGGCGTTGACAAAGCAATTCTCGGTAGCTCCAACTTTACCGTGCGCGGACTCGGACTCAGTTCAAATAACAGCAACATTGAACTCAATCTTGAGGTGAATGACGACCGAGACCGAAATGACCTCAAGGCGTGGTTTGATGAACTCTGGAATAACGACAAACTTGTTGAAGATGTCAAAGCGAAAGTGCTGGCAAAATTGAAGCAGATTGGGCAAGATCACCCACCTGAACTCATCTATTACAAAACCTTATATGCACTGTTCCGTGAGGAAATTGAGACCCGAAAAACAAACGAACAGACCCTTGAAGATACACATCTATACGACACAAAAATTTGGGACAAGTTATACGACTTCCAAAAAGAGGGCGCGAAAAGCGTAATTGCTCGCCTCTTACGACACAACGGCTGCATCTTAGCAGACAGCGTCGGGTTAGGAAAAACATACACAGCACTCGCCGTGATAAAGTTCTTTGAGCTACGAAATGAACGCGTGCTGGTCCTATGCCCCAAGAAACTGCATGACAATTGGTCACTCTATCCAGCGTACAACTCACAAGACACCAATCCGTTCCTTGATGACAAGTTCGGTTACACACTCCTGGCACACACCGACCTGTCCCGTTATACTGGTGAGTCCGGTGGTATTGATCTGGAGAATTTCAATTGGCAGAATTTTGACCTGATTGTGATTGACGAATCCCACAACTTCCGAAACGATAGCAAACCCCGTGAGGACAAAAATGGCAACTTCCGCCACACCCGCTATTCCCGCCTCTTAGAAGAGGTTATCAAGGAAGGCACAAAAACCAAAGTCCTGATGCTTTCGGCGACACCCGTAAATACATCACTCACCGACCTCCGCAATCAGATATATCTCATGACAGAAAAACGCGAAGATGTCTTTAGAAACAGTTTGGGGGTCAGCAATATCCGCACTTTAATACAACAGGCGCAAAAAGCCTTCAAAGCGTGGGAGGAAAACGCAACCAGATATGGTACAAGAGACAAAACAGAATTGTTTGATACGTTAGGCGTAGACTTTTTCCAACTGCTCAGTGGTGTTTCTATTGCGCGTTCCCGAAGGCATATCAAAAAGTACTATGCCGAAGAAATAGAAAATATTGGTGAATTTCCCACACAACTGGACCCAGTCAATTGCCATCCCCCTACCGACCTGTCCGGTGAACTTTCATATAAAGCATTGGCGGATCAGATAGGGGACTTTGAACTATCTATCTATAAACCTTCCAGTTACGTTATAGATGAAAGGGCAAAACAGCGGTTGGCAGATGAAAAAAAACGACTCCGCTTTAATCAGGAAGACCGTGAGAGATTCCTTATCGGTATGATGCAGACCAACTTCCTCAAACGGCTGGAAAGTTCTGCTTACGCCCTCTCTGAAACACTTGAACGCACCATCAACAAACACGATGAAATGCTGGAGAAGATTGAACGCTTTCAGAAAAACAGCAATATCACGGACGCAGCAGCAGATGTCCTACCCGATGACGATGAAGACGATGAGGAATTTCTAATCAATCGTGCAAGAAATCCCTACCATCTAAAGGAATTGGATTGCCCCCGTTGGAAACAGGATCTCCTTAAAGATAAAGAAACCCTTACCGCAGCGTGGGAAAAGGTCAGTTCCATCACGCCCGATAAAGACGGTAAACTCAAAAAAATAAAGCAGCACATTCGGGAAAAGGCGGAAGATTCCAATCGCAAGCTCCTAATTTTCACTACTTTCAAGGACACTGCAGACTATCTTTTTACAAACTTGTCTGAACTCGCAAAGGAATTAGGACTTGAGATGGCGATGGTTTCTGGGGATATGACGCGAACGACTTCCGGACAAAATAATTTCAACGCTATTCTCACAAACTTTGCACCCTGGGGACGGATACGTGCTGAGAAGACAAGCGACACGGTTGACCTACTCATTGCCACAGACTGCGTTTCAGAGGGACAAAACCTTCAGGATTGCGACACTGTCCTAAACTACGATATACACTGGAATCCTGTCCGCATCATTCAACGGTTCGGACGGATTGACCGCATCGGTAATCCAAACAAAACGGTGAAAATGATTAACTACTGGCCCACAGAAGATATGGAGGTCTATCTCCATTTACGAAATCGCGTCGAATCCCGCATGGCACTCGCCGACGCTACCGCAAGCGGCGATGACGACCCGTTGAATGAATCGACTTACGAACACGCACAGATGGAACTCAATTTCCGCGATAAGCAGTTGGAGCAGCTCCGAGAGGAGGTCCTTGATTTAGATGCCCTCTCTGACACTGTAGTGATGAGCGACTTTACCTTAGATTATTTCTTCGCACAACTCCTCAAGTATCTCGAAAGAAACAGAGCAAAACTTGAGGCTACCCCTGATGGTGCTTACGCTGTTACAAGTAACGCAAACAATCCCTCGGAAAACGGTGTCATCTTCTTCCTACAACAGACGAACGCAAGCACAGACAAACAGCAAAAAACCGCCAGTCCCATCCATCCTTACTACGCCGTTTATATCCGAAACAGTGGAGATATCCGTTACGGGTGTATCAATGCGAAACAGGTGTTGGATCTGTTTGAAGCATCTGCTGTTGGCAAAGAGAACACAATAGACGATTTGTGTCTCTGGTTTGACCAAGAAACCGAATACGGTGGTAACATGACACATTACAACAAACTTTTAGACACCGTCATTTCCCATATCACACGGTCGCATCAAAAAACGCAATCCAAAAATATCGGCAGAGCCGGCACCCGCGGCTTCAGACTACCAGCCGCGTCCGAAACCCCCAAGGACTCCAGCGATTTTGAACTGGTAACATGGTTAGTGATTGCATAATTTTCTGAAAAAGGAACACAACATAATGAACAAACAAGCAATCAAATCCGCCCTATCAGCAATCCCCACCGACGACTTTTTGGAAAAATCAAAAAACCTGCTATCCACAATAGGTTACCAAAGCGAACGCACCCTCGAACTCTCCGGCACCGTCCACGACTTCTTTGAAGAATTCCCACCAATCAACCCAAACACCAAAACCGAACAAGAATTCCGCAAACACGCCGAATCCGTCCAACTCATTTTCCAGTTCACAAGCGACGAAATTAACGATGACCCACAAATGACGTTGCTGGAGTCCAATGCCTTTGACAAAGGCAACATAAGCAGCTTCCTTTTCTGTGCAGTCGAACTAAAAGACAACACCTACTCCCGTACCCAATACGCCGCGTTCACACGAGAAATTAACAAACGTCTGATTGCACCGACTGTAATCTTATTTCGCGCCGGTAATCGTCTGACGGTTGCGTTTGCCGACCGCCGTCCAGACAAAACCAACGAGGACCGCGATGTCCTCGGACAAGTCACCCTCATCAAAGACATCCGCCTGAGCAACCCACATCGCGCACACCTCGACATCCTCTCCGAACTCTCCTTTGAGGCATGCGTCAAGTGGATAGACCACAACAAAAAACCGAAAAACTTCGACGGTCTCCTCGCAGCATGGCTCGCCAAACTCGACACCGAAGAGCTCAACAAACAGTTCTATCGAAAACTGTTCGCGTGGTATGAATGGGCAATAGAAACCGCAACCTTCCCAACAGACGAAAACCGCACCCTGAAACCGGAGGAGCACGTGATACGTCTCATCACACGCCTGCTCTTTATCTGGTTCATTAAGGAAAAAGGACTGGTCGCAGAGGCACTGTTCAACAAATCACGAATCCAAGACCTATTGGCAGAAGACGATTTTGACAGTGGTGACGCCTACTATCGCGCCGTGCTACAAAACCTCTTTTTCGCTACACTCAACACCGAAATAGACGAGCGTAAGTTTAGCAAGGGAAACTATTCTGGTAATCGTAATTTCTCACGGTTCCGCTATAAAAAGCAGATGCGCGATCCTGACAAACTTTTGGAACTTTTTGCCAAAACGCCTTTCATCAACGGTGGTTTATTTGACTGCTTAGATACCTTCGATGGACCCAAAGAGGGAGGCTACCGTATAGACTGCTTTTCCGATGTCGATTACAAAAAACTGAGTATCCCCAACCGCCTCTTTTTTCACGAAAGCCGAGGGCTGATTTCCCTCCTTGAACACTACAAATTCACCGTTGAGGAAAACACACCGATAGAGCAAGAAGTCGCGTTGGACCCCGAACTCCTTGGTAGAGTGTTTGAAAACCTACTCGCCGCCTACAATCCCGAAACCGGCGCAACTGTCCGAAAACAGACCGGCTCCTATTACACCCCACGCGCCATTGTCGACTACATGGTAGATGAGGCGTTAGTCGCCACGCTCTCCCAAAAATCCGACCCAACCGATGGCGACGCAAAACTCTGGGACGAGCGGTTACACTATCTCCTCGACTATGCCCAAGCCTTTGACGATGCCAACGAGTGGTTTGACGACCCTGAGACAGACGCGATTGTGAAAACAATTTCTAACCTCAAAATATTGGATCCCGCAGTCGGTTCCGGTGCTTTTCCCATGGGAATGCTCCACAAATTGACGCTTGCCCTTAGACGACTCGATCCAGACAACGCCCGATGGGAGAAGTTGCAAAAGGAACGCGCCGTTCAGCGAACCGAAGCGGCGTATGATACGCAAGATGACCAAACACGGCGTGAGGAAC
>VXZL01000505.1 GCA_009845505.1 Candidatus Poribacteria bacterium
ATCTTGGATAGCCTCCGCGCTATCATAATACTCGGCTTTTTGCTTACCCCTAACAATTTTTATATCCGAATCAAAATCAAAGGTTTTGGGACCAAAGCCGTATCTATCCATTTCTGACGCAAAGAATGCTTGTACTTCTATCATTATATCATGAACAAAATCTATATCCTCTCGGCTTGAATAAAAAATATCGGAGGGTTTCAGATAGATAACTTCAATCGGCGGTTGAGCATAAACAACAAACGAAAAACTGAATAAAATCCAATATAAAATTATGGTTGGTCTCATAAATTTCATGTGTAAGCTCCTTGATTTAACATATTTCACGAGAATAAACGGTGGCATTTCAGCCTAACAGGCTATGCTAAAAAGGACGCAACTTGCATTACATTAGAGGAATCTGAGGAAGCCCCAATTTCTCGAAGATTGCGTGCCACCGTTCGCCGTGATTTTCACCCGCAGCAACAGGCACAAATCCAAGGTTGAGATAATTTTTGATTGCGGGCAGGCGAAAATCGTCGGTGTCTAACATCACGGATGCCACGCCTCGTGCTTTAAAATAGTCCAAAAAAAACACTGTTAACCACTTTCCGAGTCTATATCCTCTGTGTTCTGGCAGCACTGCAAGCATGTCAATATAGCCGATGGTTTTGCCACGGAGACCTTTCGTCCATGCACACGCTGTGCCGATAGGTATACCCTTATAGACAACAAAACAGAAGCCATCAGGATCAAAGTTGGGTTGGTCGATAACATTGGTATACGTATCTTGGGCGGTTCTACCTTGGTCAACGAAGGAAACATCCATAATTCGAGCCCAATGCGCTTCGTCCCCTTTCTGATAGGTTCGGATGTGATAGGCATCAGGACACCGGAGCTTCGGCAGATTCTCCAAATCCTGTAGACCCATTTTGAGTTGATCTTCCATTTCCTTCTAAGCTGAAACTTTCGTCCAGAGTTCGTCAGGGAGCATTTTTCGGACGTTTTCGATTTGCGCTGACATTGGCGGGAGCTCTAATTTTTCAAAGATGTCTTGCCACCGTCTGGATTGTCCCTCTTCAACATAAACGGGTATGAACCCTAAATTGAGATAGGTTTTAACAGCCGGAATACGAAAATCGTCGGTATCCAGCATAGCACTTATGAATCCATTATCCCGAAAATAGTGGAGTACAGCGAGTGAGACCCATTTTCCGAGTTTATGTCCGGTATGCTCAGCAACAACCCCTACCATGTGGACGTACCCGACCTCCTTTTCATCGACAGATTGTCGCCATGCGCAAGCGGTCCCAACGGGAAGGCCCCGATATGTTGCGAAGTAGAATCCATCGGGAAGAAACACATCTCTATCGGTAATCTGGTCCCGCGTATCTCGCGCAGTACGTTCCCTACCGCCAAATGAGTCGCTGATGATACGCGCCCAATGGGTCTCATCGCCTTCAATGTAAGTACGCATACCATAGCCTGTTGGAAGTTCGAGTTTCGGTAAGTTCTTTAAATTGGGGCGTACCATCCTGAGCTGCCGTGGCATCTGCTGCTCCTTAAGTGCGTTCCTGCCTGTAGATTGCCATCTCTTTTTCCAACGCTTCAATCTGTTTTTGCTGTGCCTCGATTTTCTCGTCTTGTGCGCGAACTTCCTTTCGCTGCAATGCGACGATGATCTGAGGCACCCCGATAACGACTGCGATGAAAGCCACTAAAGCCAAGACTAACATAAAAAGGTTATTCAGCTGCTTGTCTAACGATCTGATTTCGCCGGTCAGACGTTTGTCCATTTCCGAGAGCGTGGTATTCACCTTTGCAATCTCTTGAGAGACATATTCTTTCGTGCGGGATTCGGATGCTTCAAGATATTCTTTCGTGCGGGATTCGGATCTCGCAACTGCTGTTTCAACCTCCTCTTTAACGATGAGGCGGATTTTGTCAATATCTGCTTGGGTAAGGGAACTGGATGCGGGACCGCTAAAGAGCGAAAACACTATCATTGAAGTTGTGATTAATTTCATTTTCCTATCCTTATTTTCAGATGTGAGTCGTAATATTTTAGCAAAATTGATCAATAAGTGCAAGCATATAATGCGTATAAGAGAAACAAAAACCTTTACAATATTTTTCACTGATGCTACAATAGTGACCAATCGTTCATAGGGTGAGAAACTATCGGCAACGAAGGCAGCAACAGGTGAAAAGATCATTTAAAAGAAAACCCAATATTGTGCTTGTTGGTTTTATGGGCACTGGGAAGACCTCTGTCGGCAGACGGCTGGCTTCGCAGCTTCGGATGCGATATGTCGATACAGACGACATCATTGAGCGGGATACCGGGCGACGCATCACGAACATCTTTGAGGAAGACGGTGAACCGGCTTTTCGAGATCTCGAAAGCGAAGCTGTGTGCAAAGCCTCTAAACTGTACAACCACGTTATCTCTACCGGTGGCGGTGTCGTTTTGAGAGAGACCAACATAGAAGCACTCAAGCAAAATGGGATTATCTTCTGCCTCACAGCGACACCGGAGGAGATATATCGGCGGGTCCGACACCAGACACATCGTCCACTCCTTCAAACGCCTGATGCGCTCGCCAAAATTCGGTCAATGTTGGAAGAAAGAGATCCGTACTATGCAGAAGCCGATTATACAATTAAAACAACAAGACGCTCATTTCGGGAAATCATTGGGTATATAAGACATATCTATACAAAAAGGACGAGGGGACCAAAACGGTGAAAACTCTACGCGTGGAGCTTGGAGATAACAGTTATCCGATCGTTGTCGGAACAGATCTCCTCAATCGAGTTGGGGAACTGTTGACCCCCCATACCAAATCCAATAAGGTCCTCATCGTCTCGGATACCTTTGTTCAGGGATGCCATACACCTATCGTTCAGAAAAGCCTCGAAGCTGCTGGGTTCGATGTCCGCACTATTGCGGTTCCGACTGGCGAAGAGAGCAAATCGTTGGCGCAGTTTTCACGGGTCCAAGATAGTTTGGTTGACCATCAACTTGACAGGGGTTCAACGGTCATTGCACTCGGTGGGGGTGTTATCGGGGATTTAGCAGGCTTTGCGGCAGCGGTGTATATGCGGGGTATCCCTTACGTTCAGATTCCGACGACGCTCCAGGCACAGGTTGATGCCAGTGTCGGTGGGAAGACAGCAATTAATCATCCAAAAGGCAAAAACCTGATTGGGGCGTTTCATCAACCGAAATTGGTACTTATTGACGTAGGAACGCTGGAAACTTTGCCGCAACGGGACATTCGAGCAGGACTTATTGAAGTTATCAAGATGGGCGTTATCCGAGATGAACCGCTGTTTGAGATGGTCGAAGCGAACCTTGACGCTATTTTGAATTTGGAGAGTGCGATACTCAGTGAGATGATTGCGGGTGCGTGTACCAATAAGGCAGAAATTGTCGCGAAAGATGAGAAAGAGAGTGGATTGCGGATGGTGCTTAACTATGGGCATACCTTCGGACACGCGCTTGAAGCCGTGACGCACTATAACCGATACCGACACGGTGAAGCGATTTCTATCGGTATGAACTGCGCAGCGCAATTAGCTATGAATTTGGGGATGTTCTCTGAAACGAATTTTCAACGGCAACGGACACTTTTAGAACGTGCGAATTTGCCGATTGCTTTTCCGTCGGACATCACCCCAGAGGCACTATGTGAGGCGATGTATTTAGACAAAAAGACATTAGGTGGCAAACTCCGCCTTATTTTACCGACGCGTATTGGAGAAGTTGTTATACGAGATGATATTGACGATCAGGACGTTATAGAGGCTATTTCACAATGGAGCAGGAAATAGCAGTCAGTTATCGGTAACTGTCTGAATCACGGATTACGCGGATTATACGGATTACACAGATTTTAATATCTGGTGTGTTCAGGTGGTTCTGATAGTTACAAGGTTTCCTGGCTGATAGCTGATAACCGCCAGCTACAAACGAGGATACATAAATTTATGAAAAAAACAATTCAATATCTAACTGTCTACTTGGTTTTATGCATAGCGATTAGCAGTGCATTTAGCCAAGGGCTTGCACCACCAGCAAACGTGACGGCGGTGGATACCCCGAACGATGATGGGAGTAGTATCACCGTTAAGTGGGACGCAGCACCGGCGGACAGCGGTATCAGCGGGTACCAAATCCTGCGCCGGATTCCTGGTGGAGGTCTTGAAGAAGTTGGCGAACTGCTACCTGCTGGAACGACAACTTATGCCGATGCCACTATCGAAAAGGGAACTGCTTACGCCTATATTGTGCGTGCAATTAGCCAAACAGAAGCGACGGTGGAATCCGAAGAGACTGCCCCCGTTAGTGGGTCAGGTGAATGGTTTCATACAGGCAAAGTACCGCTTTTGGTTGCTATGCTCCTTTTTTCCGCGGCGATCGTTTGGAATATCTATGATGCGCGAAGCGGAAAAGAGATATTTGTCAGGCGGATTCCTGGATTAGAAGCCGTTGATGAAGCAATTGGTAGAGCGACGGAAATGGGACGTTCGATTCTCTATAGCTTAGGTTTAGGACGCGTAGAGGAAGTGCCGACTATTGCGAGTATGACGATTCTGGGTCAAGTTGCGCGACGCACTGCCGATTATGAAACACCATTGCGTGTCCCGTGTCGAGATCCAATTGTTATGAACGTCGTGCGCGAGGTTGTGCGAAACGCTTATCTTGATGAGGGGCGGCCAGATGTCTATAATGAAGAAAACGTCTTCTTCTTAACTGAGAGCCAATTCGCGTACGCTGCAGGTGTAGACGGCATAATGGTTCGTGAAAAGCCAGCGGCAGTATTTCTACAAGGTCAGTTCTTCGCTGAATCTCTTATCCTCGCCGAAACAGGAAACTCTATTGGCGCCATTCAGATTGCAGGAACAGATTCCGAACACCAACTTCCCTTCTTTATCGCTGCATGTGATTACACCTTAATCGGTGAAGAGTTGTACGCGGCGAGTGCCTACCTGTCAAGAGAACCGATGCTCCTTGGCAGCCTCAGAGGGCAAGACTGGGGAAAACTCTTTATCTTTGGTATTATCGTCCTCGGTGTAGTGCTTGAATTAGCGGGCGTTAATTGGATCACCACACTCCTACAACGGGTGGGTTAGGAGGTTTTATGAAACGACAAGTCCCATTAATCCTTTGCTTTGCTTTTGGGATTGTGATGATCCTCACACAATTCAGTCCGCACTCATTTTCGCAAGGGATTTACGAGGAAATTATCAGTTGGACATTGATTATTTCTCCTTTTGCGTTGGTATTAGCAACAGCGACCCTGATTCAAACCCACGTCGCGCGCATTCAACGCCGCACAGATCATTGGCGATACAGTTTTGTCGTGTTTGCCGGACTCATCACGATGGTGGTAATAGGGGTTCCATTTGGGCCGCAGCATCCAGCTTTTGAATGGTTTTATACCAATATCCAGGTCCCTATGGACGCGACGATGTTTTCGTTGCTTGCCTTTTTTATAGCCTCAGCGGCCTTCCGCGCCTTCCGCGCCCGAACGTTTGAAGCAAGTCTACTATTAATTACGGCTCTAATTGTCATGATGGGGAACGTGCCTGTTGGAGACCTCATCTGGAATACGGTGCTGGGGTGGCTTCCTATGGAAGACGGTGCTTCAAAAGCACGCCAGTGGATTTTGGACAATCCGAATCTCTCCGCAAGACGCGGGATCATTCTCGGCGTGAGTTTAGGGGTGATTTCGCAATCTATCCGAATCATCTTAGGCATTGAGCGTTCGTACTTAGGGGGAGGGGATTAGATATGGATCGACGCATTGTTTTCATTTTGGTCGCGCTTGCGGTTATCATACCTATGTTGTTACCCGTCAGTCTACCTGTATCGGTATCTGAACCGACGCAGCAGCTTTACGATTATATTGACGCGCTGCCTGCCGAATCAACAATCATGCTTGCGTTTGACTATGGCCCGTCTTCATTGGCGGAACTCAATCCGATGGCAAGAGCAGTGCTGAGACAGTGCTTTGATAAAGACGTTCACGTCATCGGTTTTACACTTGTCGCAGATGGAACAACACTGGCGAGTACACTGATGCGGGAAGTTGCTGAGGAAAAAGGCGCAGTAGACGGTGAGGACTATGTTTTTCTCGGCTTTCGTCCGGGCGGCACACAAGTTATGCTGGGAATGGGCAACAGCATCAGTAGTGTTTTTGAGACCGATTACAGCGGAAATACCACTACTGAAATTCCGATGATGACAGATATTACGAACTATGATGAAATCGCCCTTCTGATTGATCTCGCCTCCGGCAGTACAACAGAAATATGGATCATCTATACAAACGTACGATACGATTTACAGATTGCCGCAGGCGTTACGGGTGTTATCATCTCACAGATGTATCCATACTTACAAACAAGGCAATTGGTCGGTCTAATCCCCGGCATCTTGGGTGCTGCGCAGTATGAGAGATTAATAGATGTGCCGGCAAAAGGGATGCTGTGGATAAATATTGAATCGTTTGTGCATCTGTTGATTGTCATACTGGTAATCATTGGGAATATCATATTCTTCAATCAGCGACGGCGAGAGGAGTAAATTGATGGAACTTTTTGGCATGTGGATTGCTGCGCTTCTGACACTTTGCATCTATAGTTTTCTTTATCAGGACAATCCATTCTACCGGTTTGCAGAACATCTCTTTGTAGGTATATCTGTCGGATATGGTATCGTCCTCTCTATCCATCAAGGCTTGATACCTTTCGCCCTGAAACCGCTTTGGGCAGCACTCACAGGAGAGTCGCTTAGCGGTTTAGTCAAATTAATTCCGATCGGTGTCGGTTTGCTATTTTTTGCTCGGTTGTCGCCTCAGCACACGTGGTTAATCCGTTATCCTATTGCGATTCTCATCGGGTTTGGTGCTGGTATTGCGATCCCGAATGTGCTACGTGCCAACATTTTTGAGCAGACTCGTGGAACGATCGAACCCTTTGCTACTATGCATGCCGGGACCCTTTCGGGTTTGGGTATTTTCGAGGCGATTCTTATGGTTGCTGGGGTGGTTTGTACACTCACCTATTTCTTCTTTTCCGTAGAACACCGAGGGCCTGTTAAATGGCTTTCAAAGGTCGGTATCGCCTTTTTGATGATCGGGTTCGGTTCGGCATTCGGGAACACCGTAATGGGACGTGTTGCGCTGCTCATCCAACGCGTGGATTTTCTGTTAGGCGACTGGCTCAACCTAATTTGACGATCTTGTAGGGTTAGCACCGCTCCGTCTACCCTTCTTTTTCCTAAAATTTCAGGAGAGAAATCACAATGAAAATTGGATATAGCACATGGGGGATGCCCACGGTCCCCATAGACACCGCTGTCTCCCACATCGCGGAACTCGGATACGATGGACTTGAACTCACCATCATCCCACGCTTTACCACTGAACTCAGCACGCTTGATGCTGCGGAACAGAAACGGATTGCGTCTCTGCTACAAGAACACAATTTGGCACTCCCTGCAATCGCAGCCCATTCGAGTTTGCTGGAGACAGATCCAGACAGACATGCGCAAAATATGTGGCGACTCAAAGGTGGGGTTGATTTGGCAGTTGAGCTCGCACAAGGCGACGAATTGCCTGCAGTGAATACAACACCCGGCGGAAAGCCTGAAGAATGGGACACGCAAAAAGATTTTCTCGCGGAACGCGTGGGAGCACTCGTCGATTACGGTGCCTCGCGCGGTGTCACCATCGCTATGGAACCACACGTCGGTGCAATCATCGACACGCCTGCGAAGGTGCTTGAACTGCTAAAAATCGTCAACTCACCCTATCTGAAAGTTAACTTTGACATCAGCCATTTTGATATTATCGGTATGCCGACAGAAGAGACGGTAGCGGCATTAGCCCCAGTATCCATACATACGCACGTCAAGGATCAACGAGGGACCGCCCCGGATCATGAGTTCCTGATTCCCGGTGAAGGTCCATTCGACTACGTTCACTATCTCAAAGAGATGCAGGCACACGGTTATGATGGGTTTATTACGGCTGAAGTGAGTTTTATGGTGCAAGGGCGCGAAAATTACGATCCACTCGCCGCTGCGACACTCTCTTATGAGACACTCTCGCGTGCCTTTACGGAAGCAGGGATTGAAAGAGGTTAGCTATGAAAAGTCCGAATATTCTTCTGCTTATGACCGATCAGCAGCGATGGGATGCGATGGGGTGTAGTGGCGATTGGCTGGAAACTCCGAACTTAGATCGCATCGCAAGTGAAGGGGTACGGTTCACGAACTGTGTCACAACATCGCCGGTCTGTATTCCGACGCGGCTCAGTCTGGCGACAGGTTTGTATCCACACAATACGGGTGTCTGGAATAATATGAACCATCAGATGCCTGCTGAAACGCCGACCTGGATGCAAGCCGTGCGGGATGCGGGGTATCGGACGAGTCTGTTCGGGAAAACGCATCTCCATCCACACAATGGCGACCTGCGAGAGCGTGAAGGGTTAATGAACGCTTACGGGTTGGACGATGTGAACGAGATCGGCGGACCGCGAGCGAGTGCGAATGTCCTGTCCCACATGACAGTGGAATGGGAAACGAAAGGGTTATGGGATGCCTACCGCGCCGATTACCGAGAACGGTTCAGTACGAAGCCATACCTTGTCCGTCCATCTACTTTGGGACTCGAAAATTACGCAGATGTCTATGTCGGACAGCAGGCGAAGCGGTATTTGCAAAACTATAAGCGTGAAGAGCCTTGGTGCTGCTGGGTGAGTTTTGGTGGGCCGCATGAACCGTGGGATACACCCGAACCATACGCCAATATGTATGCCCCAGAAGAAATGCCGCCAGCAATACCACGCCAACCTGCTGGAGACCGTCCGAAGGGCGACTTGGATCGACTCATGGGGCGGGTGAACCCGACGTTTGAACCCGGGGAAATTGGGCGGCTGCGGGCGAATTATGCAGGCAATGTGGCACTCATAGATGCGCAGATTGGTGAGATCCTTGATGCAATTGCGGCGCGCGGTGAACTTGAAAACACAGTTATCGTCCACACCTCCGACCACGGTGAAATGAACGGCGATCATGGACTCATCTATAAAAGCAACTTCCTCAACGGCGCCGTCAGGATACCGTTACTCGTGCGAACGCCGAAGGCATCGGGGTTACAAACCCCTCCTACAAGAGCCATTTCTGAGAGTCCAGTGGAATGGATTGATATAGGTCCGACACTCGTCGAACTGGCAGGCGGCGAACTGGAACACCGTCAATTCGGGAAGTCTTTGTGTCCGGTATTAGCAGACACCGAAGCAACACACCGAGACTTCGCAATCTCTGAGATCCAAGGCGAGATTATGTTGTTGAATCGGGAGTGGAAGGCTGCTCTCAATGCGGATGGCGAAGTCTATCTTCTGTTCAATGTGCAAAACGATCCGGACGAAACAGATAACCTCGCTGGTAAACCTGAAGTAGCGGATATTGAAACGGCATTGCGCCTGCAAATTTTAGAAAGGCTTGTACAGACGCAGCAGGGTGCGATTTGACTTCGCACCCTTTTGCCATTTTCTTGGATGTTGCTAATGTTTGGCATGATATGCACTCGCTGAGGCGTTACAGGTATAATACGAATGCCCCTTGCCACAGACGGCATCATGGTCACCGGCTTTACCCCCGCAACCCGTCCACCCGTGTGCACCACACATCGCTGCATCGTCATCAGCTTCATCGTCGTCGTCGTCATCCGAGTCGTCGTCCGAATCGGAGGCATCATCTTCGTCATCCGAGTCTGGATCTGAATCCTCTTGTGGGGGTGGTGGTGGCGGCGGTGGCGGCGATGGCGGAGCAGCTTTATGCTTTGAATGTCTCTCCGCTGCATCCGTATTGCACGTATAATATGCATGCCCCGCAGCGCACGTCGCATCATGATCCCCCGCATCCCCACCGCAATCCGTCCACCCATGCGCCGGACACGTCGGCTGCTTCTCAGGGAACTTGTGCGTATGTCCCTTACACGTCCAATATCCCGAGGTCCGCTCACACGCATCGCCATTCGCATTCGTCGCCGAACACGACGAGACAAACGAATGATCCCCACTCGCAG
>VXZL01000372.1 GCA_009845505.1 Candidatus Poribacteria bacterium
TGTTCAGCTGCAGTTATTCGTAGTTGTTTAGTGACTGTATTGTCGTGTTTTTCTAATAGATCTGCTGTGAAATCTTCAAGTAATTCGCCTTTTTGTTTTTTGGGGCTGCCTGGAGATGTTGCAACTTCAATACGTGCTTTATGTTCCATTATGTACTCCGTAACTTTATACGTGTATTGGTATTCAACAATTGTTCCAAGGTCGAAGTTTGCAGCGCATCAGTTCCATTAATTAGACTTTTGAATTAAGGTTACCTTTGGCATGAAAGCATCATGAACCAGGACGGAACTTAACCAAACTTCAGTTTATCCGTGACCTTCCGAAGTGCTTCGTTTATCTTTTCCAACACCTCACTTGACGGGGGGCCTCCCTCAGCACTAATTGTGATACGAAACTTAAAATCGAGCTCCGGTGCGATTTCAGCCAAATCAATAACCGTTTCAGGCAACTCTTGAACTTCAAGTTCGGTTAACTCAGATTCAGCATGGCGCATCCACGCTGGCTTCCGTACCCGGGTTTTATAAAATCCGTTGGTTAAGGATTCTGCATCAGAGGCGATTATGCCAGTCTTAATAGCCTGTTCTACAGCATAGCGGAACACATCATCAGAAATAGAAATGCCTCTTTTGGCTTCCAGTGTCTCTTTAATCAACGCGAGTGTGGGTTGTCCAGATTCCCAAGCGGATTCTGCGTCATTTCCAATAAGGTCGTTCGGGGCTATAGTCACGGGGGCTTGGGAAACTTTTAAACCGATCTTGTCTGCTTCTGCAGGTGGACAGGGCCACGGTGGACTCCCTTCAATGAATTCAAAGCGTTTTTTATCCAGACCATCGTTGATAGCATCAACGGTTAATGACCAAGGAATTGGAGAGCCTTTGAGTAGTGCTAACGCGTGTATTATCTTACCGACAGATGAAGTTTCGTTCTCCCACGCGTCAGGCAGGTTGTTGTGGCTAAGTTCCGAACCGCTGATAGGTTCTAATGGCTTAAGCAATTCCATATCGTCGGTCATTTCTGCGTCAGGGATGTGCTCTTTAAGATAAGCTTTGTTGTCGCGGCGTGCCATGAGCAACCCCGCCTGAGTTGCAGACTGGATTGTTTTGAAAAGAATTTCGTCAGAGGCAAGTTTGGGAACATCGTCTCCTTTGAAGAATTCCCGAATTGCACCTACCGTAATCGGGAGATTATCGTCTTGCCATAACTCTGATAATTGACCCGGACGCAAAAGTTCAGGACTGAGATTGTGAAGTTCCGCGTACGCAATTGGAACAATTTCTAACTCTTTTTTCCAAATATCTTCGTCCGTGAGGGATGCCTCGCGCCAGTAGGTTTGTTGAGATCCGTCTGGTCGGACAGTGCGTAACACAATTTGACCTTCTGTAACACCGCGCCGAAGTGTGTCAATGAATACTTGACGATTTAATAGTCTCGGCAAGCGTGGAAGACTCGCAAACATACCGTACAACCCTTGAACAGGCTTGGCGGTTTCGTCTTCTCCCCAGATGTCAAGGTAACTCTCTGGTGTGAGGAGTTCTGGGTCGAGTGAGGTCGCTAACAATCTATCTTCGTCAATCAGAGCTGCTTTCACGCGTTCAAAGGGTGAATTCGGCCCTGGGGGTAACAAACTCGCTTTAATATCGCCTTCTTCGTCAACAGCAAGCAGGACACTATAAGCGGCTATTATTGACTCTGCAATACCGGCTTGATCCGCTTGCTTACGTTGGGGCAGCAACATTTTTTGTTGTGGGTTGAGTAGATTTATGTCGTCTCCACTTTCGATTGATTCCCATCCGAGGATTTTACGAATACGTTGGCGGAGCCCTATCAGTCGCGAATTTTCGGGCGCAAGAACGATAACACTGTTCCGATACGTTCTGTTGAAAAAGGCTGCGAGCGATTCAGAGACGTTTTCACCGGGGACCGCCGTCCGTTCCGGCTCTGCAATCACAAAGCGAAGTTCTGGGTTTTCAGGGAGATCGGCGGCGGAGTGAGGGAGGGTATGCACATTAACCTTATCTGAGTTTTTTCCAAGCGCAGCCTTTCTTATCCGCTCCTTTAAGTTTTCGGTGATTTGGTCTTCATTGATTCTGTTCATTGCGCGGACGTGCATATTGGTGAGATTCGGGGTTGTTCCCAAAGCCCAACTGTTTTCGTTTTCCTTGAGAAACCAAGAGGCTTCTCGCCACTCGGAGAGCCCTTTCTCAACAGACATTGGGTCAATATCGGCGTGTGTGAGTAGTAGGTAGAGATCTGCCAATTCTGCCTTTTGTCCTGCGGGTTGTGAATGTAAAAAAGTGGCAAGGACTGCGGCTTCAATCTCTCGGACTTTGAGCATCGGCAGGCCTTTCTGAACATTTCGAGATCTTTCGAGTTCACCTGTGAGGATGGGTATCCACCGCGTGCCTTCATCACAGGCTTTAACGAGCTCTTGAACGACATCCGAGAGTTCAGGACCAGTCGTAAGCAGCGCGCTCGGTCCGACAAACGCTGCGGGGTCTTTTCCGGCAGCCGCTCTCAGAATAAGCGCGAATGTCCGAAACATCCCACGCGTCCCTTGAAATCCATCCAGCTGTGTCCATTTTTGGTAGAAAACCTCGATGAGGTCCGGGTGAAATGGATAAGACTTGAGGAGTTCGCTATAGGCTTCCTGATCCTTATCCGACTCGCGGAGTGGCAATTTTTGTCTGGCTGCAATGAGACTATCTACAACAGCACGGCGTGCTTGTTCCGGGGGAACATCTTCAAACAACCGCCGTCGGAGTAGTTCTGATACGTCCCCGCGTGAAACAGGTTCAACAGGCTTATCTAACCTATGAAATACCCCTTCCAGCATCTTTAGCACGCGAACACCGGTTGGATCCTCGCCGACAATATCAGAGGTAATGAGACTTGCTACAATTGCGGCGTTACTCACCTTCTCCACTGCCTGCGTAAGTGCTTGGAAGAAGTCTTGAAGGATCCCGAATCGGTTTGGATCATCATTGACAGCAGCGCGCGTATACATGAGTGCCTCATCAAGTAAGATGAGGGTGGACATTCCTTCCGCCTGTGGGATTTTGAGCAAGTCGCGAAGCGGCTGTTCCTGTGGGTTAATATAATCGGCTTCATGCTCGGCAACGATAGCGAGTCCTTTATCGCCGGCGAGTTGATACGCCAGGGCACCCCAGGGCGTTTGAACCCGCTTTCGTTTGCCGTCCGGACTTACAACCGAAAGCCCTTTTTTCACATCAAATTCGTCGAACGGAAGGATAGCAACACGTGTCCGGGGCAGCGTCCCTAAGTCGCTGAATGCCATAAACTCCTGCACAGTGGAATGTGTTTGCAATTCAGTGCCGTGTTCTGCCAAGTGCAAGAGCGTGATGAGCGAGTGGGTTTTTCCGCCCCCGTAAGCAACTTGGAGCGTGATAACGGGATTGCCATCTTGTCCGGCTAACCGTCGGAGCACATCTCGCGCCAACGTCTTGAGATTATAGGTCGGGTAGGTACGGTCGAAAAAGAGGGTGGGGACTCGATAGACGTTGGGGGCATCTCCCGTTCGCACGGCGTAAAGGTCTGCTGCAAACTCAGCGAGTTCAAGTGTGCCTTGTCGGACATCATCTCTTAAAATACAGTGTTCATGCCATGCGTTATTGGCCATGGGCTTGTTCCTCTTCCAAGTCTTTGAGAATCTGCGCGATGATAGGTTGAAGTGGAGGAATCATTTCCGTAACAACCTCCCAGACGATAGTGTAGTTAACGTCAAAATACGCATGGATAATCCGGTCCCGCATTCCTGCCATCTGTCGCCATGGCACTTGGGAGTACTTTTGCCGAACCGTTTTCGGAACATTCTTAGTCGCTTCCCCAATAATTTCAAGTTTTCGGACGACAGCAGAAGCGGTTTTATCATCAGCAACAAATGCCTCGAAATCCATTCCTTCAACGAATATCTGAGCAGTACCCATTGCCTCAAAAATATCTTTCAGATAAAGTCGGTAGTTTCTCATAGGTGGCCCGTTTGTTTCGACACAACGTCTCGATTGGAGCTTGGTGAAGCCCTCTATGTCGATTTCAACACTTATCATTTCGCTGAAAACGGATGAACGCAGCTCTTCGCGAAGTGAATCCCGGGACACGACATCTACTTTACACCCGAGCTTGTCCTCCAAAAATTGCTCCAGCCCGATCATATCAAAGAGATTAACACCGTCGTCAAAATCCACTAAGAGATCCAAATCGCTATCTGCGTGGAAATCTCCGCGCGCGTAGGAACCGAAGACGGCTTTAATCTGCGCCTTGTACTGCTTGCGGATTTTGTCCTTTTCTTCTGTTACTATTTTTTTTAGTGCTTCAATCATAACGCAATTCCTTAGGTATCAAACGGGCAATCTCGCTTACAAATTTTGGGGATCGCGTGCTTCTCTGTTATTAGTTGAACAAGGCGATCATGGCTATAATTACAGCGGCGATGGCTGCACCAGTGGTGAAGACGGTCAACATTCTACCACTGCCTTCCTGCTTTCCCTCCAATTTGCCTTTGATCCATCCGACATCGTGCTTCAATTGCCCGACGTGGGTTTCAATAGCATCGAGCCGTTTTTCTAAGCGTTCGTTAGTGGTATCAAGTCGTTTTTCTAAACGCTCGTTATCTGTTTTCCTTTGTGCCTCAATGGTATCGAGTTGTTTTTCTAAACGGTCATAGCGTTCTTTGCTTTGTTCTTTAATTTCTCCTAAGGCAGTAAGTATCATATTCTGAAAATCTTGATCTGTCATCTCTATCGCCTCCTTTGGTGAATCGTTTCCATACAATGTATAGGGCAGTTTAACACGACTTGCCTGTTAAAGTCAACCGAAAATCAATTGTAATTTCTTATGATTGACTATGATTTTCATGAGAATTATAGTGCGAATTATCGCGGCTGACCCGAATTTCGCGGATTTTAAGAAATATCGTCAAATGTGAGTTGCCCTTCGGTTTCATGTGTGGGCTGCCTTGGAGATGAACCCCCACTGCTCGGTTCTCCGGGTTCATAATTGATGAGTGTCTCTAAAAGCGGTCTGTCGCTGGAATTCTGCGGACTTGTTTCGATGAGTGCCTGAACGACGGCTTTAAAAAGGGTGTTTTCTTGCAGGCCATACTCGTGGAAGTAGGCATTCATCTGTGCGCTTTCGCCTGCATTCCAAAGTTTCATGACTCTGTGAATCATGTCTATCATCGGAATTCTTCCGGAGGTATGGGCATAACCGATCCGCTCTGAAGTACGTTCGGTGGATCCGAGGAGTTTCATGTTAGAACCGACCTTCTTCAGGATGCCAATTTTCGGTGCGCGAAGATCGTCAAGTGAAACCCCATATCCTTGTGCTAAGAGGATGCACTCACCTACGGGTGCGTTTTCTGTACCGAAGTAGTCTTTGTGCATCAGATAGTAGCGCGTCCATTCATCCAATGCTTCAGTACTTGCACCTTGCAGAACCTTGCCTAATGCAAAATCAGTGACGATACGACGTACCTCAGTCAAGAATTCGCTAACCGTAAATGGTTCGCCTGTTTGTCTCCTGACTTCTTTGTAGCTGGAGTAACTTTCCAAGGCAGGTCCGATTGCTGCCCAGACGAAGTCGGGACCTTGGATGCCTTGGTCCCAGAAATAGCGGAGGCGTTCCGTAATCCGTTGCTGCATTTCACGCTTGACTTTACCATAATGTCCATTTTTGGCATTTGCTGGGCGTTTTCGGCATACCATCCAGAGTGAAGTCGCGAGTGCAGCACTCCCCTGGGCTCTCATTCTCCGTCCTTGTTCAGTGTTGATCGGCCAAGATGCCGTAACCACTAAGTCAGATCCAATCATTGCCTTAACAAGGGTTTCCCAAGCGGCGGGATCTTTGTGGGCAAAAACAATCACTATTCTACCATTGTCAGACAGTGATCCGTTCGCTGCTCGAAAACTTTCTCCCATACCTTTTTCGTAAAACCTTTTTGCTTTATCATTATTTCCGTCAAAACGTCCAGCGTATTGAACAAGTTCATTGATCTTAGGCGTGAGTGGCTCCGATACAACACCGGAAAACTGAGTACCGATCATGCGGCGAAGCCATACAAAAAAGAAGTCAGAAAGATCGGCGTAAGGGATTAGGTCATAGTACGGTGGATCGGTGACAATAGCATCGGCTTTTCGGTCAATTGGATCAGTCGCAGATTGATGTAAAATTAGACAATGCGGTGTTTTCGTTGTGTGAGCTTTACAAATTGTTTCCAAGGAAGAGAGAATTTTGTTGAGACAGAGCTGATAACCGCCTCGCACTTCATTGGGAATCGCACTTTCGCTAAAATCCCACGTCATCGGAAGGGTATATCGAACAAAAGTATGACCTATTTGCTGCCCACTTGGTTCCCAGGCTATTAGGGTTGAGTTAAAATCCAGCATTCTATCAAAAGCACAAGCCAAATATCCGTTAATCGCCTCCAACCATTCTGGTGGATATCCAATGTTCTCCATCTCTCGCTGTGCTGCGTGTGCCCACCTCACAAACGTCATCAGTGTCAGCAATTGCCGATTTGTGAATAGGTCTGTCCATTTCTTGAAACCGTAAAGTGGTGGTGAAATTGCTCGTCCAGCCCCGGAGGTATCACTTTGCGGTAATGCTTCGTCAGGCATCCCATGTAAAATTGCCTTAGCAATTGCTTTCAACTCCTCTGTTGGTATTTCTGCTTTATCAATTTCTCCTTGTCTCGGTAGGCGGTACTCCTTACTGTATTCTTCTTTATAAACGACTGCTGTCATCTGTACCCTGAGTTTGTTCTCATGTCCACACCGTTTGATGTAGTCCGCTGGTTGTTGTGAATCGCAAAACGGACAGATAGCTTTTATCGCTTTTGTGGCCGACATCGTGGGTTTGCCAACATCATCTACGTTTTTGGGTGTGGATATCTCAAAGCGGACATGTTTTGTCGTAAGATCCGGACATAACTTGAGAGCACGTCTGGCATTGATGATAACCTTCGTCTGATTTCTTGTCTTTTTGAGTCTGAGAAAGTCAGGACGTTGTCGATTTTCTGGGGTATCTTTAAGGGTTTTCTCCGTCTTCTTACATAGCCATAGTGTTTTGAGCAATGGAATAGTGGCCCCACACTGTGGATCTTGGCACGGAATGGTTCGCGCCCAGAGATAGGCGACCGTTGGTTTGTTGTCAATCACCGGATAGTATTGCACAAGTTCTTTACGGGCGTTTTCTAAGATCCATTGGCCCCATAAACGCACATGGTCGGAGAGATCGCCGTTTGTCAGGTTGGGAGGTTCCTCAAGGTTAAGGTCGGGGAGTTTCGCTGTTTTTCCGGCGAGACGTTGCGGATATTCAAGCATGCATTTGAGAAGAAACCACGCAACTGGGTTATAGTCGTTGGCTATAACCTCACAACCGAGTCGCATCGCCTCAAAAGGAATCGCTCCACCACCGGCAAACATATCCAGTACTTTTGGCGGGTGTCCATCGTAAGCCATTAAAATGAGTTCTCTGGCGATTCGGAGTTTGTTCACCCATCGTCCATCCCGATCTTTTGCGTCCCAATCGCCGTGTCCATTTTCGTCGCCCCATCGGGTCAGTGAAGCAATAAGATCGTTGCACAAATATTCTCGTTGTTTTTCAGGTAAAGGTGATCCTGAAAGACGTGTGTATTCCTCTTTCATCCTTTCGGGGGCATCGGCAGGATCTGGGAGTAGCGTGGCTATCGTCACAGCACGGCATGCGGCAAGTGGTCTGCGTGCCGGCCAAACGTGAAGTGAGGAAATATGTCCAGGGAGCGGATTCTTTTCGTGTTTTGAATCTTCGGAGACCTTTTTCAGTGGAAAGGCTTCCTCGATGAGTCTACGTGGCAATTTGGTATTCCTTTGAATAAAAAGGAGCATCAAAATACCGAATCATACCTGCGTATTCTGCCCCTGGTGCTTTCATACTTTTTATGGCATTTATGATGTCATTCCGGGTTTCCGAACTGATGAGCTCGTTCTCAAGTGTTCCCCTCAATATCTTATATTTATGGTAAGTTTCATATCTCCGGCCCTTGAGCTCCATGCGATTCAAGCCGTAGTACGCAATAGATGCGGCAGCAATAGGTTCAACAACTTCGGGATTTTCAGTGTTAATGATGACCTCGACTTGGAAATTTTCAGAGTTAGGCGTAATTTCAACTTCTCTTATCACCTCATCGGCACGCCATGCGAAGTATTGAGTGGGTTCGTCGAAATAAGGGTTAAGCAAGAGTGGACGCTCCTGTTGATGTTGACGAATGAAGTCGTTAACTTGATTTGTATTCAGCGGGTCAGGCGCGATTGTTCCTGCTTTAGCATCTATAAAGTTATCTGGTGTATTCCATTGAATTTCAGGGGATGTCATCTTTCTATTTTGAATGGGGAAAGCATCCCGCTTGAAACTCTGATTGCAAAGCTGGCATGAAGCAACATAATTGTCGTAGCAATAGGCAAGCCACCAATAGCTGCTTTTGGGCCGATAATGCTCGACATCTCCGAAAGCGACAGCTGAAACGGGTGCTTCGCAATAGGCACATTTGCCCCCTGTTTCGGCGAGAAGTTGATTTTTCGCGGGTTTCCAACAATTGCTGTTGAAAGTGTGTTTTGCAATCTCACCGCGCCTGATACGTTTTTGATTGATCAATAATTCCTTCTCAAACGTTCTTTTGTTTCCACCGTAGAAGTTAAAGTGGATATCCGTTTTGGAACGACTTCTCCTCAAGCGTATCATCTACTACCCTTCTGCAATTCCGCCTCGATTTTTCGCAAAAGCTGCGTGTGTTCTTCAGAGGATTGCGTATTTGACCTACCTCCGGTTGGGAGATGGGTTAGTGACGCTTTCAATTGGCTAAGTTCCTCTTGCTCCTTGGATGACAGATCCACTTTGTCGCGAAGGTGGCGGTATCGATTCTTCATATCCTCAATCTCTTTTGACTCATCCGTATTCAATCCAAAGGCAGGGGACATCACCAGTTGATGTAGGAGGAGTTTGTTCGGGGCACCGGAAAACGGATAGAGATGAATTTTCCCCCTTTCGCGCGTCAGACAGTGAAGTTCGCCTTCGTCTGCCTGTTGTGCTGTCATAGGCGAGTGCGTTGTCACAACGAATTGAAAATGCGGCAACCATTTCTTGAGGAGCGAGAACAGTTTGCGTTGTCGCTTTGGGTGAAGATGCAAGTCAACTTCATCAATAAGGAGGAGCCCCTTTGTCGTGCGCGGTTGTTCTTTTAAGTCACCAAAGATTTCTAAAGTTCTGAACAATAGATCGCCTATCCAAGCTGCCATTGCGAGATACCCATCACTAAGGCAGTGTAACGGCACAATTCCATCTGCTGTTTCAAACAGCAAGTGCCCACTCTGTTTATCAATACGGTGGAACTCTATTTCCGGTAGCAAATCGCTGAGTACCTTTCGGACAGTTTCCAACCCAGGACGGTTTTCAAGGTAGTCAAGATCCATTGCCCATGAATCAATAGACGTTGTGGCTGCGTCGGGATCGAACAAAGTGGCGACGCGTTGTGCCCTTTTGTTTGTGAATCCTGATGTCTTTGTTCTCCGACCATTTTCCGTATTGAGCCGTCGGGACGCGCCAAAACCGAGAACAAAATAGTCGCTATCGTTCTGTTTTAGCGTGTCATCAAGCCATCCGAGACTCTTTTCGTTTTTCAGGATGACATCTGATCGAGTGTCTTTAGGCGCAATCCGTAAGCGGAGCTTGTGTTCTTTTCCTTCCGTTGTAACTAAGACAGCTGAGATTTCACAACCTTGTGTATTGTATCGAATCCAATCGGAAGGTTCCGGCAACAGATCAGCTATCGCGTCACTACCACCGGTCACCAAGGCGATGGCTTTCAGAAGTGTACTCTTGCCCCCGCCGTTTTCAGCGAGGAGCAGTGTCCACTTGCGGATAGTATCATCCTCGTTTTCAAAGGATAAGGTAACATCCGAAAAACATTTGACATTGTTCAAACGTATTGATTTGAGAAACATCTCAGTTCTCCAACTTTTTCAAACTTTCGTATATTGTATCAGATTTACTTGATTATACTATAGTTTGGACAATTTTAAAATTTTAG
>VXZL01000035.1 GCA_009845505.1 Candidatus Poribacteria bacterium
ACTCTGCACCGGCGAGGTTAGAAACCTCGCCTACCAGGTGAGGGTCAAAGGTCTATTTATTTTTCAGGTTTACCATAAACGACCCTGGTGATTAAGAAGGTCAGACGTTATTCTGCCGCTTCATCTTCAGGGATCGCACCTGCAGTTGATTCGGGGGCAAGACTCAGCGCTTCCCGTATCTTCGCTTCAATGTCCGCCGCAACGTCGGGGTTCTCTTCAAAGTACTTTTTAGCGTTAGTTCTACCTTGACCGATTCGCTCGCCGTTGTAGGAAAACCAGGAGCCGCTCTTCTGAACAAATTCCCTATCAACAGCAATATCTAAAAGATTTCCCTCTTTAGAGATTCCTTTTCCGAAGGTAACGTCATATTCGGTTTCCTTGAAAGGGGGTGCGACTTTATTTTTTGCGATTTTGACCCGGACGCTACTTCCAAGGATTTCAGTGCCATCCTTAATTTGACTACCGCGGCGGAGTTCTATACGGACGGAGGCATGGAACTTGAGGGCGAGTCCACCGGGCGTGGTGTCTGGATTACCGAACATGATTCCAATTTTTTGTCGAATCTGGTTGGTAAAAATAACACACGTGCGAGATTTATTGGTGACACCCGACAATTTACGGAGTGCTTTAGACATCAAACGCGGGAGCAAGCCGACGTGTGCGTCACTCATCTCACCCTCAATTTCGGCTTGAGGTGTCAAGGCGGCCACAGAGTCAACGACGACGACATCAATAGCACCACTACGGATGAGCGTTTCGACGATCTCTAACGCCTGTTCCCCCGCATCGGGTTGTGCAATCAACAGGTTTTCCATGTTGACCCCAATGTTCCGGGCATAAGTCGTGTCAAGTGCGTGTTCAACATCAATGAAGACGGCAGTGCCGCCTAATTTTTGCGCTTCAGCCACAATGTGAAGTGCCAAGGTGGTTTTTCCAGTGGCTTCATGCCCGAAAATTTCAATGATTCTGCCGCGAGGCACACCGCCGATACCGAGCGCGAGGTCAAGAGAAAGTGCGCCGGTTGGAATCGCTTCAGCAGGCACAATTTCATCGTCAGCGAAGCGCATGATGGCACCTTTGCCGAATTCACGTTCTACTTGTGAGATCGCTTGGTCGATGGCTTTCTGTTTTTGTTCATCTTGCATGTTTTAAGGGTTCTCCTTCATGGCATTTACTGCCAAAAACGGTTGCTTTTATATTCTTGGATTACGCAGGAAAGTGACATACATTCAAAGGTGTATAGACCGCCCCATTCGGGTGAAGTTGGCTTCGCATGAGTGTGATGCCCTTCACGTTCACGACTGCCCTATTGATTGTGTCATATTGACAAAGCATGTTTTTTAGTGGTTCCAAGTTCACAGGCGTTCTAAGGCGTGCGAGTGTAAGGTGTGGATGAAAGCGATTGTCTATCGGAAAACCGAGATGCTTTAACTCCAGATTCACAGTCTTCGCCAGCCGCGACACAATTGAGGCTCCTTGTTTTACACCTACCCAAAGCACACGCGGGCGATGCAGATTTGGAAATGCTCCAACCCCACCGAATTCAATTGGAACAGGTGTCTGCCTATCCGCCACATTCTGAATTACTTTACGCACACTATCAATCGTTTCAGAAGGAACATCTCCCAAGAACTTTAAGGTGAGGTGGAAGTTTCCAGGTTTTGTCCATGAAGCCCTATGAATCTCAGACTGGAGGCGTGTCTGTACGTTTTTCAGCAACGCTTGTATCGGTTGCGGTATCTCAATTGCTACAAAACAGCGAATTGTCTCCGGTTTGGTTGTCATTATCACGCACCTGCTTCTGGATCGTAACTTGTTAGGTGAATGAGCGCGGATAAAAATTTGCGGTTGTTGACGAGAAACTCCAGACCGGATGCCACCGTGAGAATCAACGGCACAAGCATCATAAAATAGATAGGACCGCGGTTTTGTAGAATAAATGCAGCATTCAAGGCATCCTGGAATGCGAGCAATCCCAAGCCGATCCCGATGACAACTAATTGCGAAGTCATCTTATATTTTCCCCATTGACTCGCCGAAACAACTTGCCCATATTTTGCGATAAAAACGACTCGCAAAACTGTAACGAGGATTTCGCGCCCCATGATGACAATAACCATCCACATCGGGATGAGTCCACCCTCAAGGTGTTTAAAGAGTGCGAGACAGACTAAAGCGGTGCCAATTAACAATTTATCTGCGAGGGGGTCCATAAATTTCCCGAAGCTGGTTTCGCCCTGTCTTCGTGCGATCCTGCCATCAAGATTGTCTGTGAGCGCTGCAAGCAGAAAGATGATGAGCGCGGGCGCCATCATATCCGCCTGAAAGCAGAATATGAAGGGAGGTATCAGGAACAACCGTAAAAGCGTCAGGAGATTTGCTAAACGTAAAAGGGTACTGAAATTCATAATATATTGCGAAACGTTAGAAACACCCTCATGATTAGAGAGTCTCTAATTTTCGGAAAGATCAATTACCTCAGCATCTTCAGGCACCACAAATTTGAAAAGATCGGGTGCGAGTTTTTTATCCCTTTCAATCTGCGTGAGCGTAACGATGACGCTCTGACGGGTGCCGTCTTCAAACTCGGTCTTATAGCCAAATTGCACGGGTAGCCAGTCCTGAGATTGCACCCATATTTGCAGGGTCTCCGTGGCGTTGGTACTTACCATGTGGCGTTTCGGCTGCAACTCAATTTGATGGACCCCTTTGGGGTTCGCAAATTCGTCAGGGATAAGTGCCATATCATAGTTTTTTTGAACATCTTCAAGCGACGCGCCAATTCCGGGAAGTAACTCCCGCCGTTCGGGGTTGTTCCATTTCATTTTATTGACTTGGTTGAGTAAGGGTGTATACGTCCAGCCGTATTCCCCGTCCAAGACGGTGAGCTGCACGACTTTTGCGGCATCGTTCCGGTCGACGTATTCCTTGCGGAGCAGATTCGGTTTCCCAAATATAAACCGCCCACGGGCAACGCTCTTCTTATCAGCAAACAGCGTGGTCTCTTCAAAGTTTGCGCTGAAATTTTCGGACTTCTCATAAGCAGTTTTGAAATTATGAAAGATTTCGTCAACAGTTTGCGGATATGCGCGACCCGCAAACAGGACTAAAAGCATTATAACTGCTAACAGCCAAGTTTCAAAACCTGAAAACTTCCGTAAAACTCTGCATCGATGCGGTTGGGAAACCGCACCTACCGGAGGTGTTGTGCGACGGATCATTTCATTACCCTTTTCTGTTCTACCCAATTGTGTTTTGGAAAACCAATTTCATGCAATAGTATAACACAATTTATGTTGCATGTCAATTGCTAAATTATGGTGGGGGTGTGTAAAGTTTTTGGCAGTGTTCCTGAGAGGGGGGAGTCACGGAGGGCATACACAAGGAAAAGGGCATACACAAGGAAGGAGGGCAGCCACAAGGGCTGCCTCTACAAAAATCATGAACCTGATAGGTGAAGGGCGTTAGCGCATGTTTCGACACGGACGGGCAATGAATTGCCCTACTACAAACTATCTCGCTTGTAGTAGGGCAATTTATTGTTGTAGGGTAATTTGTGACGGCTATTTCCGTATCAACAGCCTGCGTGTTGCGATGAAATCGCCGGCTTTGAGTGTGTAGAAATAGAGGCCACTCGCAACCTTCTCACCCATACCGTTTCTGCCATCCCAATAGATCGCCTGAGAACGGCTCTGATAGAAACCCGCAGCTTGATGCCCTAACTGCAGTTCCCGCACCACAACGCCCCGTATGTCGTAGATCGTTAGCGTAACTTCTGCCGGTTTGGCGAGATGATACGGTATCCACGTCTCCGGGTTGAACGGGTTCGGGAAGTTAGTGAGTAGGGCGGTCTTCGCAGGCACTAAAGCAGACGCTTCAACCGATGGCGCAGCCTGGACATTCTCAACAACATCCGTAACATCAATCGTAACGGTAATTCTGTCTCCGCCATTATTGCCATCATAGGCGGTCACCGTTACTGTATAGGATGTTTTGGTTTCATAGTCGAGTGCTGCTTTTGTTTGGAGTTGCCCCGATGTGCTGACAATATCAAACGAAGCCGCATCCGTGCCACCCAAACTATAGGTGAGTGTGTGGTTATCCGCATCCGTCGCGCCGACCGCAGCCCCAATGTTTTGACCTGCTGCCGTGTTCTCTGCGACAGAACGCGTTGTGGTATCACCGTCCGTGAAGACAGGCGGGTTGTTATTAATATCTACGACTTGTGCTAAATAGAATTAAGGTTGAATAGGTCCATGCTTATGTTATCCTATAAGTTCAGCTAAGAAAAGGAAACATAAGGATGGAGTTACAGTCTACTTTAGAAGCCTATGCGTTGCAACTGAAAAATGTGCCCTGCCCGCTCATAGCCGTCGCAGGCGTGGTGCGGCAGATCATGAAACTCCTTTATGAGACGCATTTTCGAGATGCCGAGAATCATAGCCCCGGTCGCAACCCCGACTGCCCCGACAGCGACATCCTCGCCATCGGGTGGCTCTTGGAATCCATCGGAGCAGCGCGTGAAAGTTCGGGGTATCGACGTTTGAAATCTCAACTCCGCACGGTTTTCCCGTGTTTACCTGAACGCTCGCGTTTCAATAGGCGGAGACGCAATCTCTGGGGTGCCTCTGAAGTCATCCGTCGGACTTTGACGCAGGTCTTACCCAAGTCGGATGTCTTTATCGTGGATTCTTTTCCGATGCCCATCTGCGATGTGAAACGTGCCACAGCGTCAAAGTCCGACCTGAAGTGGGCAGACGGTTCGGGAACACTTGCCACTTATGGACATACTGCCACGAAAAGTCTCGGAACGTTCTTTGGATTTCGGGGACATCTGATAACCACCCGGGACGGCGTGCCTGTTGACTTCGCCATCGCTTCTGCACATATAGACGACCGAGAAGTCCTGCGAGTGATGTCTGAAAACCGTGGGTATCCCATCGTTCTCGGGGATAAAGGTTATGTCTCTAAGGCACTTCAGCAAGAGTTGCTTGAAACTGAAAATACCTGTTTGCTGGCGACGCTGCGCCGGAATCAGAAGCAGCAGTATCCAGAAGACTTTAGCAAATGCCACGTCAAAATGCGGAGACGCATTGAGACGACGATGAGTCAACTCACAGAGCAGTTCGGGGTTTCTCGCGTGCGTGCGCGAACGCATTGGGGACTTCAAACCCGCATGGGTTTCCATAAGATCGGTGCCTGTCTGATTGGTGTTTTCCTCAATAAGTGTTTCGGACGCCCTTTGATGCAACTCAAAGACCTCGTCCTCGCATAAACTGAAATCTCGAAAAATCTAATTAGCACAAGTCGTTAATTTTGTTTGAAAATACCTTTGCGGGGTCTCAAGGGGCTGATACAGACGCGGATTTGTTAACGGCGAGGCACAACCTAACAGGTTATGCTACAGAAGAGATATACAAGTAGAAATGGTATAAGTTGGTTTAATTGGCTAATCGCGTCCAGTCTGACAGGATAACTTCAATATCGTGGGGTTCGTCTAAAGCACAGGCGACAAGACGTTCCAACACTTCGGCAATGGCTGCCTCTCGGAATATTGCCTGAAACCAGTTCGCAAAAGACTTGATGGCATCTGGAGACTCCGCAGATACCCAGAAGATGACCCGACAAAAATCGAGGCCTTCGTCCACCCATTTTTCGGCAATCTGGACATTTTCTGGAAAACCACGGAAAGTGGGTAGGAAGTCGGCGATTAAAAGCACCAATTCCGCATTGAGATAGGAAATCTCTGGGAGAATATCGAAATGAACAGCGTATTTATGGGAATGTGGTGAATCCTGAAGTTTCTGGTTTCGGTTTTGCATGTGGCTCTACTTTAAAATAGACAAAGCGGTCTCTCATATAGTATACTATACTGCACGACGGATTGGCGAACGCCCGCGGTTTAAAGAACGCGGATGTGTGTATCTATCATCAAGAGGACATAATATATCTATGGCAGATTCTGAACGTATAACATATCTTAAAAATGAACTGAAGAAACGGATTCTAATCCTTGACGGTGCGATGGGGTCGTTGCTACAGACCTATCGACTCACGGAAGAAGATTTTCGTGGCGACCAATTTGCTGACCACCGTTGTGAACTCAAAGGCTACAACGATCTGCTTTCCATAACGCAACCACATATCGTGCGGGAAATACATGCCAGCTACTGTAGTGCGGGTGCGGACATCATCGAAACAAATACCTTCACAAGCACATCTGTATCAATGGCGGACTACCAGCTTCAGGATGTCGCGTATCAGGTAAACTACGAAGCGGCACGCATCGCCCGCGAAGTAGCAGATAAATGGACATCGCCAGACAAACCACGCTTCGTTGCTGGCAGCATGGGACCCACGAATCGGAGCTGCTCGATTTCTCCAAATGTGAACGACCCAGGGTATCGGAATATTACCTTCTCCGAACTCGTTTCTGCCTATACCACCCAAGCAGAGGGTTTAATCGACGGCGGTGTGGATCTCCTCCTCGTCGAGACGGTTATGGATACACTTAACTGTAAAGCCGCGCTCTTCGCGATACAAACCCTCGCCGAAGCACGAAATATCGACATCCCGCTCATTGTCTCCTCCGACAGAAGCGGTGGCGGCGGTAGAAACCTCTCTGGACAAACAGTCGAAGCCTTCTGGAACTCCGTTCGGCACGCCAATCTGCTTGCTGTCGGGTTGAACTGTGGCTTTGGTGCCCAGCAGATCCGTCCATACCTTGCTGAGATGGCGAAAATGGCTGACATCCCCGTTATCTGTTACCCAAATGCTGGACTCCCCAACGAACTCGGTCAGTATACACAGACCCCTGAAGAAATGGGAAATTGGATGCACGAGTTCGCTGGAAACGGGTTTGTCAATATCGTCGGCGGTTGTTGTGGCAGCCAACCTGAACACATCGAAACGATTGCGAAGGTCGCTGCTGAATACCCACCGCGAACCCCTCAATTACAAGCGCGCGCGTGCCGACTCAGCGGCTTAGAAGCGTTCAACATCACCACAGATTCTCTCTTTGTCAACGTTGGTGAACGGACAAACGTAACAGGATCTCGACGATTTGCAACGCTGATAAAAAATGAGGATTATGAGACCGCCTTAGAGGTCGCCCGAGATCAAGTAGAGAACGGTGCGCAACTCATCGACATTAACATGGATGCAGGCATGTTAGATGCCGAAGCAGCAATGGTTAAGTTTCTCAACCTCATTGCAGCGGAGCCGGACATTAGTCGGGTGCCGATCATGCTGGATTCGAGCCGATGGGAGGTCATAGAGGCGGGGCTGGCGTGTGTTCAGGGAAAGGGAGTCGTCAACTCAATTAGTTTGAAAGAGGGGGAAGAAGATTTCTTAGCAAAGGCGCGGCAGATCCGTCGATACGGTGCAGCGGTTATCGTCATGGCGTTTGACGAAGAAGGGCAAGCCGACACCTACGAACGGAAGGTCGAGATTTGTCGTAGAGCCTACCGACTTTTGACGGAAGAGGTCGGGTTTCCGCCAGAGGACATTATCTTCGATCCGAATATCTTTGCCGTTGCAACCGGCATTGAAGAGCATAACGCATACGCGAAGACTTTTATTCAGGCGTGCGAAAAAATCAAAGCCACTTGTCCAGACGCTTTGGTGAGTGGCGGTGTAAGCAATATTTCATTCGCTTTTCGTGGTAATGACCCCGTCAGAGAAGCGATGCATGCAGCGTTTCTCTACCACGCTATCAATGCGGGGATGGATATGGGAATCGTCAACGCCGGACAACTCGCCGTCTATGACGATCTGCCAAAGCCACTTCTTGAGGCAGTAGAGGATGTCTTGTTCAATCGTCGAGAAGATGCGACGGATCGACTCGTTAATCTCGCGAACACGCTGCAAGGGAAAGGGAAAAAGCGGCGCGTGCGTCGAGAATGGCGAAAATTGCCGGTTGAGGAGCGACTTCGCCACGCGCTCGTGGAAGGGATCCTTGAATACATTGAAGCCGATACAGAGGAAGCACGTCAAAATTATGAACGCCCCATACAGGTTATCGAAGGCCCTTTGATGGACGGCATGAACCGCGTTGGGGATCTCTTCGGAGACGGCAAGATGTTCCTACCCCAAGTCGTCAAAAGTGCGCGAGTCATGAAAAAGGCGGTTGCACACCTCGTCCCATACATTGAAAAGGAACAAGCGGAAGGCGGTATCCAATCAAGAGGCAAAATTGTGATGGCAACGGTAAAAGGCGATGTGCATGACATCGGGAAAAACATCGTCGGTGTGGTACTCGGGTGCAATAACTATGAAATCATTGATCTCGGCGTGATGGTGCCTGCCGAAGAAATTCTGGAAACGGCACGGAAAGAAAACGCTGATATTATCGGCTTGAGTGGGCTCATCACACCCTCGTTAGATGAAATGGTAACTGTGGCTGAAGAGATGGAACGCGAAGGCTTTCAGATCCCACTCCTTATCGGTGGTGCGACGACCTCAAAAATACATACCGCCGTTCAGATTGAACCTGCCTACAACGGTTCAACGATTCACGTCAAAGACGCGTCCCGAAGCGTCGGTGTTGTCAGTGATTTGATGAGCACCGAAAAACAGCAGACATTCACACAGCAGACGCGTGAAGAATACGCAGATATTCGGGAACGTCGTGCGAAAAATCGGAAACAGGTAAACTTGCTATCGTTTGACGTTGCACAACAGCGGAAATTCACACCCGACTGGCGAAATTATCAACCACCTACACCGAATTTGATAGGGACTCAGGTCTTTGACGATTATTCGTTATCAGAGCTTATTGACTATATCGACTGGAGTCCGTTCTTTACGACTTGGGGATTGCGTGGTAAGTATCCAAATATATTGGAGAATCCAGAAGTCGGTGAGGAGGCGCGTAAGCTTCTTACAGATGCCGAAACGCTTCTTCGGACTATCGTCGAAGAGAAAAGATTTCAGGCACGTGCCGTTGTCGGAATTTTTCCCGCCAATGGTGTCGGGGAAGATACTGCAATTTACGCGGACGACGCACGGACGGAGATGCTTGCCATTTTGCACCATCTCCGCCAACAGACGGAGCAACCCTTCACGAGACCGAACCTCAGCCTCGGTGATTTCATTGCGCCTAAAGCCACAAAGCTTCAGGACTATATCGGGGCATTTGCTGTGACAACGGGTGTCGGTGTTCCCGAACTGTGTGCTGAGTTTGAGCGGAAGCATGACGATTATAACAGCATTATGGCAAAGGCGTTGGCAGACCGACTGGCAGAGGCTTTCGCCGAGCGGATGCATCAACACGTGCGCACAACGCTTTGGGGATACGCGGACGATGAGGCATTAGATAACGAAACCTTGATTGCCGAAAAATACCGTGGGATTCGTCCGGCACCGGGATACCCTGCCTGTCCTGATCACAATCAAAAACGGGTATTGTTCGATGTGTTGAAGGTTTCCGAAAACACCAGCATTTCTCTCACTGAGAGTTTGGCGATGTTTCCGGCGGCATCTGTGAGTGGGTGGTACTATTCGCATCCAGAATCGCGGTATTTCAGCATTGGGAGAATCGGCGAAGATCAGGTTGCAGATTACGCAGGACGCACCGGAATGGATATGGAAACGGCGAGACGTTGGCTGAAACCACTGCTGACATAAAATTTTCCCTACAACCCAAGAAACAAGGCGGTGAACCGAGTTTCACCGCCTTGTTTTTTGTTAGCCTGACGTTAAAGCTGCGCTTCATATTAGAATGAACGCACGTCTTTAACAATCAATCGCTGGGGGTGTACAACCCAACACAGTTACCACTTGGATCAAGAAACATAGCGAAGGCACCCATGCCCCCTGGAATAACCTGGGGAGACATACAGGTTTTGCCGCCGAGACTTTCTGCCTTTTCAAGCGATGCCTGAAGGTCGTCAACCTGCACATAAATCGTGACATAGTTAGATGGCATATCGTCGGTTGTCGGCAGTACGTGTCCACATACTTTATTCTCGGATGCTGGATCCAAGTCATAAACGCCATTAACATTACCGTTAGAATTCCAATCAAAAAGTGAACAATAG